>JAGWRH010000403.1 GCA_028876695.1 Acidobacteriota bacterium
GTTGTATTGGGATCGGCAATTAGGGCCCGTCACGAGATATGGTGCGGTTGCCCGCGCTGTAACTGGGACAGGTCGAGTGGAGGATGATCCGAGATTATCGCGACTTTACAATAGGTTCTATCTTCAAGGGGGACCGATCAACCACATACGCGGAGCGCGCCTAGAGTCGTGATGCTCGACGCTGCGCCTGTTTTGAAGGCGAACCAGTTGCCCAAGGTCGTCCAGGAATCAAATTCCAAAACGGCGCCGAGGTTCGCGGCTTCGAACCCGCCAGGCACTTCCCCGGCGGAAAAGAAGATCAGCTCGATCGTTTCGCGCAGTTCTCCGTGGTCGCGGCACGCGACGCGCTGCGGGATTCCGGAGTCGAGCTGGATGCGGAACTGCGCCAGTCGTGTGCGGTGATTTGCGGCTCAGCCGTCGGCGGGCAAGCGGCGATCGAAAAAGGTTTCGAAGATTTGTGGGTAGCGGGACGCGGGCGCGTGCATCCGCTGACCATTCCGAAAACCATGGCGAACGCCGGAGCGAGCCAGATCTCGATGGACCTGGGACTCAGCGGCCCGACGTATACCGTTTCCACCGCTTGCTCATCGGCAAATCACGCCATAGGGCAGGCGTTCCGGGCGGTGAAAAACGGGGACGCCGAAATGGCTGTGACGGGCGGCAGCGAGGCGTTCTTTACCATCGGCATGCTGCGGGCGTGGGAAGCGATGCGCGTCATCGCGCCAGATACCTGCCGCCCATTCAGCAAGGGCCGCCGCGGGATGATACTGGGCGAGGGCGGCGCGATGATGATTCTGGAGCCGCTCGAAGTTGCCAAGGCACGTGGGGCGAAAATCTACGCGGAAATTTGTGGTTTCGGGATGACTTCCGATGCCCATCATCTGACGCAGCCGACGGTCGAGGGGCCTGCCCGAGCAATGCGAGCGGCGCTGCGCGACGCAGCCCTTGCGCCGGAAGAGGTTGGCTATATTAACGCGCACGGCACTGGCACGCCTGGCAACGATCCGGTGGAAACGCGGGCCATACGAGCCGTGTTCGGAGCCCACGCGGGTAAGATCGGCGTGAGTTCGACCAAGTCGCTGCACGGCCATGCGCTCGGTGCGGCAGGCGCCCTGGAGGCCGTTTCAACGATCCTGGCGCTGCAAAGAGGCATCTTGCCCCCAACTGGGAATTTCACCGAACCCGATCCGGAATGCGACTTGGACTATATTCCCAATCAACCCCGTTCCGCATCGGTTCACGCGGCTCTATCAAATTCTTTTGCCTTCGGAGGCCTTAACGCCGTGCTTGCCTTCCGCTCCGTTTAGCCCACCTTCTATGGGAAAAGTAGAAACGATGCGCGTATTGCGGGCAAACACGAAGTTCCACCTGCTGCAAATACGGCGGTGCAGGCTGCATCGGTTTGGCGAGAAGCTAAAATAGCAGGTGACGCATGACTGGCACGATCATTCCAGTCCATGCCTGCGGATAAATTTCCCAGTGACGCGTGAGCTCGTCCGATAGGGTAAACGTGATCATTATACCCAGCCAAAAGAGCGCGCCGATCAGGACGACCCGCGTCAACCCCTTGTTGTACTTCACGTGCATAAAGAAGAGCACTACAAGAGTCGCCTTGCACACCGCGATAGTCAGCGCCACCACCACGTTCCAGTTGCCAAGGTCCTGGAACGCAATCCACGTGGTCAGTGCGGTGGCGATCAGCAGCGCGACGAATATGCTGAGATACGTGCTCACCGGCACGATGTGTTCTTCAACCTGCTGGTGACCGTGAGCCGGATCTTGTGAATGGCTCGCCATCAATTCCCCCGTCTAGTAGCGAATCAAATACAGCAGCGGGAAAAGGAAAATCCAAACTATATCGACGAAGTGCCAGTAGAGCCCGCTGATCTCCAAGGGCGCGAAATACTGCGATGTAAATCTGCCGCGAGAAGCCATCCACGTAAGCACCAGCAGGACACCGATTCCAACGATCATGTGCAGGGCGTGCAGCCCGGTCATAAAAAAGTAGAAGCACATGAACATCTGCACCTGTGGAGCATGCGTCCCCCACTCCGGACGATAGAAGAAGCCGAAGCCCGGCATGGTGTGCTCCAAATAGTCGTGGTACCACTCGAAGCGAAACTTCAAAAACAAGAACGTGGCGCCCAGCAGCATCGTTAGAATCAGCCAGCCGATGATCGTTCCCTTCTTTTTGCCGGTTTGTGCCGAACGGATGGACATGGCCATCGTAAAGCTGCTGCAAATCAGCACTGCAGTGTTGATCGCGCCGAACTTCACTTCCAGAATGTGACTGCCGAGTAGAAACGCCTGCGGGTGCAGCGATCGGTAAACGGTGTAACTCATGAACATGCCGCCGAAAAACAGAATTTCGGTGGCCAGGAAGATCCACATTCCCAGCCGTCCGGCATCGTGCTGCTGTTCGAGCGTTTCAAACTGGTGCGCGAACCCCGTGGGGTTCTCGCCGTGGACCATGGCTGACTCAGACACGGACCACCTCGGGTTCCGGCGCGGTTTCGTAGTTGTACGCCTCTTCCGTCACGATCGGAGTTCTGAGGAAATTTTCCGTAGGCGGCGGAGATTGCGTCGTCCATTCCAAGCCTTTGGTGCCAAACGGATTGGGACCCACAACCGGTCCGTACTTCATCGACCAGATCAAGTAAATCAGCGGAATTACATAACCGACGGCGAGCACCGAAGCACCCGCCGACGAAAGCACGTTGAGCGACTGAAATTCCGCGGGATACATTGCGTATCGGCGCGGCATGCCGAGATACCCGAGCACGAACTGGGGGAAAAACGTCAAATTAAAGCCGACGAAAATTATCAGTGCCGCAAAGCGGGCCCATAGGTCGGGGTACAATCGCCCGGTAATTTTCGGCCACCAATAGTGCAGCCCTCCCATATAAGCCATTACCGCGCCGCCAACCATGACGTAATGGAAGTGAGCCACAACGAAATAGGTTCCATTCAGGTGCACGTCCGTGGAAAGCGACGCCAAAAAGAGCCCCGTGAGCCCACCGATCGTAAACAGGCCGATAAATCCGAGAGCGTACAGCATTGGGGCCTCATAGGAAATTGAGCCTTTGTACAGCGTGGCCGTCCAGTTGAAAACTTTCACCGCGGACGGGATAGCCACAAGGAAACTGAGGACGGAAAAGATCAGGCCGGCATATACCGACTGGCCCGAAACGAACATGTGGTGTCCCCACACAAGGAAGCTGATCACCGCGATGGCGAGGCTCGAAAAAGCGACGAAGCTGTAGCCGAAGATACGTTTGCGCGAGAATGCCGTGATCAACTCGCTGATCACACCCATGCTTGGCAAAATCATGATGTACACGGCGGGGTGCGAATAGAACCAGAACATGTGCTGGAAGAGAACGGGATCGCCGCCCAGCGCCGGATCGAAAATGCCGACGTGAAGAAGTTTCTCGACCCCGAGAAGCAGCAAGGTCACGGCGATCACCGGCGTGCCCAGAACGAAAATGAGCGCGGTCGCATACATGGACCAGATGAAAAGCGGCAGCCGAAACCACGTCATTCCCGGCGCACGCATTTTGTGAATCGTCACGACAAAGTTCATGCCGGTGAGGATCGATGAGAAACCGGCGATGAAAATCGCCATGGCGGCCAGGAACACGTCGGTATGCGCGTACGAACTGCTGTACGGCGGGTAGAATGTCCAGCCCGTGTCGATGCCGCCCGTGAAGACCACGTACAGCATCAATAAGCAGCCGGTCACAAAAATGTACCAGCTGAGCAAATTCAATCTCGGAAAGGCCACGTCGCGCGCGCCGATCATCAGCGGAATCAGGAAATTGCCGAGCGTAGCCGGGATCGAAGGCACCAGGAAAAAGAACACCATCACGATCCCATGCGTGGAGAAAAGCTTGTTGTACGTCTCGGGCTCCACGAGCGTTCCCTGTGGCTCCAGCAGATTCAGCCGCATCATCGTGGCGGCGATGCCGCCCACGACGAACATCAAGGTAATTGTGCCGAGGTACAGCAGCCCGATGCGCTTGTGATCGAGCGTCAGGAGCCAGGAACGAACGCCATAGCGCGCGTTCAGGTAATTCTCCTGAGGTTCGGCCGAGGAGTTTGGAAAGTTTTCCACTGTGGCCGTCGTGCTCATTGCCCGTTCGTCCTTTCTTGCGCACCCAGCGATTTCACGTAGGCGATCAACTGCAGCACCTGCTGCTCGTCCACTTGTCCGGTAAACGTGGGCATGATTTGCGGGTACCCGGCCACGTGAACGGTGCTGGGCGTCAAAACCGCCTGGCGCAGGAACGAGTCATCCACCACGCGCGTGCTACCGTCAGCCATTTTCTGCGGTTTGCCGTAAATGCCCGCAAGCGAGGGTCCGGCGCTTGAGGCGGCCGCGCCGTGGCATGAATCGCAACCGAGCCTCGTGAACAACTGCGCGCCCTGCTGCGCCAGCGATTCCGAGGCTTCGCCTTCGGCGAGCCAAGCCGCGTAATCCGTAGTGCTCATCACGTAAATCCAGCCGATCATTTCCGAATGGTTCGTGCCGCAGTACTGGGAGCAAAACAGATGATACGTCCCCACCTGGTTGGCCTTAAACCAAATCGAGGTGTAGTGGCCGGGCAGCACATCCTTCTTCACGCGGAACGCCGGGACGTAGAAGCCGTGGATCACATCCTGTGACGTCATCGTCAGCTTGATGTTTTCTCCCACCGGTACGTGCAGCGCGTTGATTTCGCGCGGCCCTTCTGGGTGCTGGATGTGCCACATCCATTGTTTGCCGATAACAAACACCTCGCGCGCATTGGCCGGCGGCCGGCTGTTGCGAACGTACAGCGCGGAGGACCAGACGAAAATCACCACGCAAATGAGCGATGGAATGATCGTCCAGCTCAGCTCGAGGAACAGGGACGTGTGCGTTTCCGGCTCATATGTTTTGCCCGGCCGCCGCCTGTACTTGATCATGAAATAGAAAATGATCGAGAAGATCAGGACGCTGAAAAAGATCGTAATGCCCGATAGCAGGTAATACACATCGTCGACGCTGCTGGCTATCGAAGACGCGGCTGGCGGCTGCAGAGGCAAATCCAGCCACGCCGCGGCGATCGAGTGAACCGCGAGTTGAGTGAGACCCATCATCACTGTTCCGTCACAATCCTTTGCAGGCGCGCAGCTCCTGTCGCGCCGATTAAGCCTTGCTCCCCGGCAGCGCATAATGCTCGCCGCGGAAGAATAAGATCAAAATGGCTCCGCCAACCACGAGCGTCAGACCACCCGCTATTTTCATCACGTTCGAAACCAGTACGTCGAATTTTCCATTACGCGGATCGTAGTGGTAGCAGTACATGAGCGCCTCATCGATCGGCGGCCCGATCTTCCCGCCGGATGCCTGCTCGAGCGCCAGTCTCAGATCGCGCTCGCGGTACTGCACGCCGTATAAATAGCTGGAAAGCTTCCCCGCCGGGGTCAGCACCATGATTCCCGCCGCGTGCGCGTACTGCTTTGAATCCGGATCGTACGCGTAGTGAAAGCCAACCGCAGCCGCCAGTTGCTTGATCTCCGATTCCTGTCCGACCAGGAAATTCCACCCTTCAGCCGAACCGGGGCGGTTGTACATACCCATGTACACGGCCTGCTTTGTCGCTGCCAGCACCGGCGTGTCCGTCGGGTCGATGCTCACCGTTACAACGTTGAAATCCTTGCCGATGCTCGGCTGGATGTTCTCAAGCGTGCGGTCCAATCCATTCAACACCTGCGTGCACAGCATCGGGCAGGTGTAGTAGTTCAACGTCATGATCACCGGCTTGGTGCCGAAATACTGCCGCAACTCGACCCTCTTTCCGTGCTCATCCGTGAACGTCAGATTCAGCGGAATGGAATGGTTCAATTGCTGATCGAAGCGAACCTGTTGCAGCAAACTCGGATGCTCGCCGATCCTTTCCGAACTAATGAACTGTGCCCTCGCAGCACACGGGATCACCATCGCCGTCGCCAGCATTCCCGCCAGCACGCTCAGCCCCATCGTCCGCGATTGAAACCAACTCTTCACGTTCTACTGGCTACCTCGACGTTAATTTCACTTCTCCGCGTGCGCTCCGCTTCCCGCCGGTGGCGGCGCGAGATACGCGCATGGGCCCTGAATCTCATCGCCACCGGCTACCGTCGGAGGCGGCGGATCGGCCGCGGCGACGCCCTTGGGCGCTTCACCGGCCGCCCGGGTGGGAAGTCCTTGGGCCAAAACCAGGTCCATAGCGCGGCTGATCGGAACGCGGACAATCCCTGCCTCGCGATCCACCCACCCATAAGTGTTCACTTCCTGCTCTTGCTGCCGGCAGTAGTCGACCAGTTCCTCATGCGGCAAAGGCTGCAGCCTTGGGCTGGGTGGAAGTTCGCGCAAATTCGGGTTCACCACGGCTGAAGGCGCCGCCGGCTGCCCGAGCGGCGTGATCCTCGAAAAATACTTAAACGCCCAAGCCATCGCGAAAATCGTCACGGTAATTAGCACCGCGAGCCAGAAACCGAACTGGAGAAGCGCGCCGATACTCGCGTCGCTCTTTTCGTAACCGGCGCTCGCGTCAGGCGGTTCGGTATGGTTGTGCTTAGTCTCCATGCTCCGGCTCCAACACTCCCTCAAATCTCGGATCGTGCAGCGGCAGCAGCGGTAATTTCTTTAGCTGTCCCATGAACGTGCCCAGCCATAAACCGCCGATCCCCACCAGCGCGAAGAGGTCCAGCCAATGCACCTGCGGCACAGTTCTTTCCCACGCCGGCACCACGATCCAGTACACGTCCACCAGAGTTAGAACTACGAGCAGCAACGCCACCGCCGATAGGCGGCGGGGACGCCGCTTGATGTTCCGTTGCAGCAGCAGAAAAAACGGCACAAAAAAGTGCAAAATCACCAGAATCACGGCGACGGGCGTCCACGATCCAAACGCGCGCTGCGAATACCATGGAATTTCGTCCTTCAGATTGCCGGCCCATACGATCAACAATTGGTCAAATGACAAGTAGGCCCACAACATCAGGAAGGTCAACATCAGGTTGCCGAGGTCGTTGAACCGCAGCGGATCAACGGCATCCTTAATCGGCTCGCGCTCCGAAAGCATGCGCAGCACGAACACCGCGAACGACATGCCGGCAAGAACCTCGATCACGATCCACAGCATCCCGTAAATCGTTGAAAACCAGTGTGGCTCGAGCGACATGACCCAATCGACCGAGGCGCTCGTAACGATAAACGCCCACAGGATCACGCCCGGAGCGCTGAGCGCTGTCATCTTGCCCTTGTACTTGAGATCGCCCGAATCATCCTGTGCGCGCGACCATTTGTTCAGGAACGCGACCAGCAGGAGCAGGGCGATGAAATAAATCACCGCGCGGGCGATGAATCCCGGCGAATTCAGCCACCACTGTTTCTGTTGCAGAATCGGGTCGGCCGCCACTGCCGCGGGCCGCGCCCAGGCAAAGATGTCTCGCATGCCGATGAGGACTGGAATGAATAGGATCGCCATCAACCACAACGACCGGGACCCCGCCTCCAATATTCGGCGAAGTGGGTATCCCCAACGGCCGCCGGTCAGGTGGTGCAGCATCAACACCGCCAGGCAGCCCGAGGGAATGCAAAACCAATAAAGGTACGCAAACAGATACGAATGGAACAGCGCCTGCCAGCCGGCAAAGCCCGAACGCGCGCCGCCCAGAACGCCAAAAATCACGAACAATGCGCCGCCGATCAGGCCCCAGAGGTAGCCTTGATTGCGTACGCGATTGAAAGTCCGGGATGTCTCGATCGGAGTCATTGCGCTTGCCCCGGCGTCTGCCCTGTCGACGCTTGCTGCAGCCTCTCGCGCTCCGGCGCGGGAACATCTTGCACCGTTGCGTTCTGGCTCATTTGCAGTACGCGAATATACGCGGCGATTCTCCATCGATCCGCCGGACTCACGCGCGCTGAGTAGCTGTACATCGCGCCGATACCGTTGGTCATCACCTGATAGAAATGGCCCACGGGCGCCTGCCGAAGTCTCGGAAGCATGTACGACGGCGGCTGCGGAAAGCCACGCTGAACGATCATGCCCCGGCCGGTTCCGGCGTAATCGTGGCACGGCGAGCAGTAGATGTTGTAGCGCTCGCGCCCCCGCTCGAGATCGGCGCGCGTGATCGGAAACGGAAACCGGTTGGAAAGCACGCCATTTTCGGTGCCCGAGTACATCAGCTCGTCAATCCGCAGGTCTTCCCGAGCCACCGTCCCGGGAACGGGCGGTCGATCCGATCGTCCATCGGAGAAAAACTTACTCGGCCAATCGGGCAGATACTTCGGCTGGACGTGCATATCCAGGCGGCAGCCGGAAAGCGTTAGCGCAAGCCCCGCCAGGCACACCACCATCTGCAAGCGACGGCGCGCCAGTGGCGCGGTCGAGCCCGCGTGGGTCCCCTCGACAAATTGCAAATCAGTCCTCAACTTCAAACACTCCATGCGGCTTCAATTCTTCGAGAAACGTTTTCGTTCGTCCCAAATCGAAATTCTTGTCGCGCGATTTGATGCACAAAAAGAATTTGTCCGTGGTGGAAAGCTCGAATCGGTCCACGTTGAAAACCGGGTGGTACGGGTTCGGCAGCCCGTTGAGCGCCAGCATCCCCACCACCGTCGCTATGGCGCCGCCCAAGATCGTTAACTCAAACGTGATCGGAATCCACGCCGGCCAGCTGTTGAGCGGCTTTCCGCCAATATCCAGCGGAAAACTGATCACGTTCGCGTACCAGCACATAAAAAACCCCAGGCATCCGCCCAGAAATCCGCCGATGAACGTGATCACCGGCAACGCCGTCCAATGGAAGCCGATCGCATCCGCCAATCCTTCCACCGGGATGGGCGTGAAGGCGTCCACCCGCCGGTAACCCGCTTCTCGGGTACGGGTCGCCGCCTCGAGGACTTCCTCGGGCGAATCGAACTCAGCCATCAATCCGTATAAGTTCCTGCGGCTCATTTTCCGAACGCTGCTCCCAAAATCTGCATCGCGCTGCGCCGTCCAGGCGCACAGTGCCCGCGGACTTCTACGCGCGAATCGCCGGATTCGGATTGCGCACGCGCGCCAGATAACTGGTGCGCGGACGCGTGTTCAAATCCGCCAGCAAAATATAATCGCGCTCTTGCGCCTTCCGCTTCGATACCCGGCTGTCCGGGTCATTGATATTGCCGAATACGATCGCGTTCGCCGGGCAAACCTGCTGGCACGCGGTCACGATTTCGCCATCGCGAACGGTGCGATCTTCGCGCGTGGCGCGAATCTTTGCCTCCTGAATTCGCTGCACGCAGTACGTGCATTTCTCCATCACGCCGCGGCTGCGGACGGTAACGTCCGGGTTACGCACGCCATAGAGGCTCTTGGTCGAGTAGTCGGAATACAAATAAAAGTTGAACCGGCGCACCTTCCACGGACAATTGTTCGAACAATAGCGCGTCCCCACGCAGCGGTTGTACGTCATGTCGTTCAACCCTTCCGGGGAATGCGTCGTGGCGCCCACCGGGCAGACGTACTCGCAGGGCGCGTTCTCGCATTGCATGCACGGGAGCGGCTCGAAATACGCCTCGGGATTCTCCAAATCGCCCCGGAAATAGGTGTCGATGCGGATCCAGTGCATGATCCGGCCGCGAATCGTCTGGTCCTTGCCAACGACGGCAATGTTGTTCTCCGCCTGGCAGGCGATCACGCAGGCATTGCATCCGACGCAGCGATTCAGGTCGATCGACATCGCCCAGGCGTAGCCGTCGTTCTTGAAATTGGGGTAAAGCGAAAGCTCCCTGTTCTCGGTCGTCTCCGGCTTCTTCGCGAATGTCGGATCCTTGCGGAACTCATCGAGCGTCGCGATTTGAACCAGTTGACGCTCCTCGACGGCCGCCACGCTTTCGTTTTCGGCGGGATGGCCTTCGAAATCGATCGTCGTCTGGTGTTGCACGCAGGCAAGCTCGTAATTCTTGCCCGTCTTGGTGATCTGCAGACCGCTCGCAAAATTTGGCGCCGCCGAAGTGCGCAGCAGGTACGCGTTAAACCCGGTGCCCGCCCCGACCGAGCCGGTCCGCAGGCGCCCGTACCCGAAATGGACCGTCACAGAATCGTCCGCGTGCCCGAATGTAACGTACACCGGCGCACTCACTCGCCGGCCATTCAGGTCCAGTTCAACGTAATCCTCGGATTTCAAACCCAGCTTCTGCGCGGTGTTGGGACTTACATACGCGGCGTTATCCCATGCAATCCTCGTCACCGGCTTCGGAAGCTCCTGCAGCCATGCGTTGTTGTTATACAGCCCGTCGCCGATCGTGGGATCGGGACGGAACACCACTTCGAGCGCACCTGCGCCTCCGGCGGCTGCGGGCGCCTGCTTCAGGAAGTCGCTCTGCACCGTCACCATTACGGGAGCGAACGCCGAGCCCGCCACATAGCCTTGGTAGAGCGTTATCTCCCAGAAGTCGTCGAATGCCTTGCCTTTTTCCGTGCGCTGGCTCTGCCAGTAATTGCGAACCAGATCATGACTGGATACGCCCGGCTGTCCGCCGAGAATCGCAACGATCTCGTGGTCCGCGTGGCTGTCGTACAGCGGCGCGATCAGAGGCTGCACCACGCCCGCCGTGCCGTCGTGCGCGCGCGTGTCGCTCCAGCTCTCCAGGAAATGCGTGGCCGGAACTTCCCAGTGGCACCACTCGGAAGTCTCATTGAAATACAGCCCCGAATACGCGCGCAGCCTGGCCTTGAGCAGTGCGTTCAGGAAATCCAGGTCCGCGGGCGCGTCGTAAACCGGATTTCCGCCCAGGATCAGCAGGAAGTCAACCTTCCCCGCATTTAGGTCGTTGACCAAATCCTTGAGCGATTCGATCTGATCGACCGGCTCGGCTTCGATCGACTCGGTGTAGACGACCGTCTTCCCAACGTTTCCGAGCGCTGCGTTGATTGCGTGCGCGATCGCGTGGACCGCGGGCGGCTGATTTTCTCCCGCGATCACCAGTGAAGAACCGCGATGCGCCATCAAATCCTCGGCAACCGCCTTCAGCCAATCCGCGGGAACCTTGACGCCCGCCTCACTCCCGGCCCCAGCCGAAACACCGACGGCCGCAGCCAGTTGCCGTGTAAACGCCTCGATATCCGACGAACGCATTGGAAGGCGATGATCGGACATCGCTCCGGTGCTCGTCGCCATACTCTCGACCACATACAGCCGGTTCAGATTCGACGATGGACCCTTTGGCAGCGACCGTCGCTCCGCAAACTCCCGGGTATAGCGGACGTGCCCGGGCCCACCGAGAAGGAAATCCGCATCGAGTGAAACGACCACATCCGCTTGATCCAGATGATAAACCGCGCTCACCGGACGCCCGAAAGCCAGCTTCGCGCCCACGCGCGCGGAGTTATTGCCGCATGGCTCGTACTGATGCCATTTCGCTCCCGGAAACTGTGCCAATACTGACTTGAGTTGCGCCCCGAGCGTCGGCGAAGTGACGGTCGTCGTCAGAATTCTCATGCCTGCGCCGTTGCCGGTGAACCGCCCGCGCACATTGCCCATTGCCGCCACGAACTCGGCCCAGCTGCTCAGCTGGCCGTCGAACCGGATCGCCTGCGCCCGGTCCGGGTCGTACATGTTTAGGATTGAGGCTTGATGCTTCGCGTCTGTCGCGCCCAGGCTCCCGGGGTGATCCGGGTTCCCCTCGATCTTAGTCGGCCGCCCCATATGGCTTTCCACCAGCAAACCAACCGCGCCACCCGGCTCAGCGATCGACGTGGCGTAGAACATCGGCACGCCAGGGACAACTTCTTCCGGCGGCCGCACGTAGGGAACAATCTTCTCTTGCGGCAGTTTCGTGCAGGCGCTCAGCCCGGCCAGAGCCGTCGACGCGGCCATCAGCTTCAGCACGTCGCGGCGGTTGATGCCTTCCGAATCCTTGTTGCCGTTCGCCGGAAATTCGTTTTCCAGGAAATTCCGGTACAGCTTGGTATCCGACAACTCTTCGAGGCTCTGCCACAGGCGCTTCTTGCCCATCTTGGCCAGATTGGCGCGCGCCACGTCCAGATCCACTGAATCGTTCGGCAAAGTCTTCGGCTTGGAATCTTCACTCATTGGTTCGCTTTCATCGATGGCACGTCGAGCAATATTGATATGTCTGCAGCTGATACTTCTTCACCAGCACGCTCCCCAGCGTGGCCTGGTCCGTATATTTGACCCCTTCAAACGTCACCGGAGCGCCATACGTAGGCTGCGCATAAAACGGATTGAACACCTCCGATTCCGGCCGTACGAATTTCGCGGGATCGCGATGACACTCCAGGCACCACGACATGTACAGCGTCCCCGTCTTGTATGTCATCGGCTCGGTAGCGATGGGTCCATGGCACGTCGTACAGCCGATCCCCTTGGCCACGTGAATGCTGTGGTTGAAATAAACGAATTCCGGCAGCTCGTTCAATTTGTTCCATTGCAGCGAAACGCCGGTCCGGTAGCTTTGGCGCACCGGCTCAAGCATGTCCGCGTTCGTCCAAATCTGCGAATGGCACGTCATGCATGTCTGAGTTGGCGGCACGCCGGCGTACCACGATTTTTCGACCGCAGTGTGGCAATAGCGGCAGTCGATCCCCAGCTCTCCCGCATGGTGCCGGTGGCTGAACGGCACCGGCTGTTGCAACGTCACCCGCTCGTTCGTGTACCACGGCGACAGCGCAATCTCATACAAAATGACCGTCAGCGCGCCGAGCAGAATTACCGCGCCGGCGATGCTGAGCCGCGCGATCATGTTCGAGCTGCGATGAAATATTTGTGCCATCGAGCGCCTTACTGAACCCTGCGACCCTTAAACAGTCGCCTTCCTTTCCACACCCAAACTCTCCGCTCCCGCTACGCCGGGCGTACCGGCCGAATCATGCCTCCGGCGGAACGGGGTACAGACCCGCATGCGATCCGGTTTCGCTTGTCTCGTGGACGAGCGTGCGCATTTCCACGATCGAGATCATGGGCAGGAAACGGATGAACAAGTAGAACAGCAGGAAGAACATCCCGATCGTCCCTGCAAACGTAGCCCAGTCCCATCGCGTGGGAAAAAACATGTACCATTTCGAAGGCTCGTATTCGTGGTGCAAACTCACCACGATAATCACGAACCGCTCCAGCCACATGCCGATGTTCACGATCAGCGAAATCAGGAATACCGTCATCTGATGCCGGCGCACTTTTTGCCACCACAGCAATTGCGGAATCACCAGGTTGAACGTGATCAGCGTCCAGAACACCACCGCGTACTGCCCGGTCATCCGCTCCACAAATTGCGCCCGCTCGAATGGATTCGCGCTGTAGAACGCCATGAACATTTCCATCACGTAGCTGTAGGCCACGATAATTCCCGTCGCCAGCATCACTTTCGCCATGATGTCTATATGGCGATCCGTCACCATGTTTTGCAGGTGGTAATACTTGCGCAACGGGATTGCCAGCGTCAGCACCATGGCGAATCCGGAATAAATAGCGCCCGCGACGAAATAAGGAGGGAAGATCGTGCTGTGCCAACCGGGTACGATCGCAATGGTGAAATCGAAGCTCACCACCGTGTGCACGGATACCACCAGCGGCGTCGCCAAGCCCGCCAGCAGAATCGACGCGAACTCGTAGCGCGCCCAGTGCGTCGCCGAGCCGCGCCAGCCCATGGAAAAAATTCCGTAAATGATCTTTTTGATCTTGCCCGTCGCGCGGTCGCGCAGCGTGGCGAGGTCCGGAATCAAGCCGACAAACCAGAACAGCAGCGACACCGTAAAATACGTCGAAACGGCGAACACGTCCCATACCAGCGGGCTGCGGAACTGCGGCCAAAGCCACATCGGATTCGGATACGGCATCAAGTAATAGAACAGCCACGGCCGTCCCATGTGCAGCAGCGGGAACATGCCCGCGCACATCACCGCGAAAATCGTCATGGCTTCCGCGAAACGATTGATGGATGTCCGCCACTTCTGATGCAGTAGCAGTAGAAACGCGGAAATCAGCGTGCCGGCGTGCCCGATTCCGATCCACCAGACGAAGTTGGTGATCGCAAATCCCCAGGCAACCGGAATGTTGATGCCCCAGATTCCGACGCCCTTGATCGCCAGCAGCGTGATCACCGTATTCAACAGCATCAGCAGGCAGAATGAGATGAACGCGCCAAAGATCCAGCCGGGCGTGGTGTTGCCGCGGCCCAGCACGATCGAGCTGATCTTCTCGGTGACGCTGGAAAGCGTTTGCCCTGGCCCAAGGATTGGGTCAGGCCCGTCCACCCGATCGGGTCTTACCGCTGCGACTGATTTTTGAGAACCTTCAGATGCCACGTACTTTGCCCAGTCCTGTCTGGCGGCTGCGTGCCTTGCTCGAGGGGAATCGAACCCTGTTAGCTCGGCATCCCTCAAATCCGCTCGCGCCTAGCGCGTCCCCATTCACGCCTTGCCCCAAATTCGCGAAAGCCTTCACTGCTTTCGCTCGCGAGGCACCCGTCTGTGACGTGGAGCACAACGCTGGTGTGAGCGGCAGCACAAAATCGACGCGGTAGAATATGACATCGCGTGCTGCTACGCAAGTTCAAATCGAAAAAAATATATATTTATTCCCCGTGTCTGCGAACGAGACTGCACCAAGGGTTTCACGCTATGTTGCTTTGAACATTCGCAGCATACGTCCTGCGCCCATTCCCGCTCCGCGTTGCTAGCATTGGACCATGCGCTTCCGCATCGCCATGTCTTTCCTCCTGGCGCTCTGTGCCGCTTCGTGCGCATCCGCCGACGTGATCGTACTGAAAAACGGCAACCGCATCATCGGCACGAACGTCACCAGTGAAAACGGCCGCGTCACCTACCTCACCTCGGCCGGCCAGCTTTCGATTCCGCAGGCGATCGTCGCCCGCATCGAGCACGACGATTCCGGCGAACGATCGGGCGCGGATGTTGCGCCACCCGTCTCCACCCCGCAGATCGAGCCCGCCGCGGGATACGAAGAGATCGCGCACCAGACGATTCACGATGGCGGCGTCGATTACGCCTATATCGCGCGGCTGGAATCCGACGCGCGCTCCGGCTCCGCCGCGGCCACCGTCAAAGTGGCTGCCGCGCACTACGCCGCCGCACAGTTCTTTCTGTCCAAAGCCAAGACCGATACGGCGATCGAGCAATATCGGGAAGGACTCTCGTTTTCTCCGGATAATTTCGGTCTCCTCATGAATCTCTCCGTCCTCTATCTGCGGCAGAGTCAGTTCACCCAGGCGCTCGATCCGCTACAGCACGCCCGCGAAGTGGCACCCGATTCGGCCGACGTCTACAAGCTCATGGGCTGGGCCTACTACGGCGCCAATAAAACCGGCCAAGCCATCGACGCCTGGAAGCAGGCGGCGAAGCTTCGCCCCGATCCCGACGTAATCGAGGCGCTGCGCAAGGCCGAACGCGACCAGGCGCTCGAATCCAGTTACCGCGAAGGCGAAACCGCTCACTTCGATCTGAAATATTCCGGCAGCGCCGCGCCCGAACTCGCGCGCGGCATTCTCAACGCCCTCGAAAGCGATTACCAGGATTTGGAATCGCAGCTCGATTACACGCCGCCCGAGCCGATCGGCGTGGTTCTCTATACCGGCCAGGCGTTTCAGGACATCACTCGCGCGCCAGCGTGGGTCGGTGCGCTCAACGATGGACGAATTCGCATTCCCGTGCAGGGCCTAACCTCCGTTACTCCGGAGCTGGCCCGCGAACTGAAGCATGAACTTACGCATAGCTTCGTCGGACAAAAATCGCACTACCGTGCCCCCACCTGGCTGCAGGAAGGCATCGCACAGTGGATGGAAGGCAGCCGCAGCACCTCGAACGCCGCATATCTGATCGATGCTGCGCAAAAAGGCCTGGTGCCGCAGCTTGGCTCGCTCGAAGGCTCATGGATCGGTTACTCCGGCGATTCCGCGTGGGTGGCGTACGCGTGGTCTCTCGCCGTCGTCGAGTCAATTATCGATCGCGGAGGCGTGAGCGATATCGGCCGGCTGATCGGAGCCATGGCCGGCGCTCCATCCGCGCAAGACGCCGTCCAGCAAACGTTGAACTCCGATTATGACCAGCTTCAGCAGCAGACCCTCGCCTATCTCCGCCGCTCATACGTCTCCGATTAAGTCCGGCCTTCCGCACCCTGAACCGGCAGTGCCGTTCCGGCCGGCTGCTTTGAAACCCCGCGTTCAGAGAACTGAACAAAATGCCCCTAACCAAGAGGGCCGCCGCCCGGTATAATCCCGCCCGAAATCACGGAATAAACTGGCTCTTTCCATGGACTCGTCGCCCGGTACTTTTCTGAAAGAAGTGCGGTTGCGCCTGCAGTTGGGCGTCCGCGAAATTCAGCACATGAGCTCGAAAATCGCGGCGCGCGAGCACAATCGCCGCTTCTATATCTCGGCGGCAAGGCTGGCGCAGATCGAAAACGACAACGCCGTGCCGAGCCAGTTCAAAGCGTTCACTCTCTCCGCGATCTACGGAATTTCGTTCTTCGAAATTCTTAAACGCTATGGAGTCGATCCCGACCATGCGCATAGCTACCGCGCGCAGGTGAAATTGCCGGCCACGCGACCCGTTACGGCCGAACTGTTGAGCGCGGACACCAAGGTGCGCCTTCCCGTCCGGCTCGATCCATCGTTCAAGTGGGAACGCACGCAACTGATTAACCGAGCGGTCGCTCTCTGGGGCGAAATTCCGGCGGCGTTTCTGATCGAGTGCAATCCCAGAAACCACATGTACGCCTACATCGGCCTGGAAGACGATACGATGAGCCCGCTGCTCCGGCCTGGAGCGCTCGTAATGGTCGATGAAGCGCGCCGCAAAGTGGCCGAGCGCGGATGGCTTACGGAATACGATCGCCCCATTTATCTTGTAGAGTTGAAAGACGGTTACCTCTGCAGTTGGTGTTCGGTCTCGGGGTCCCAAATCACCGTGGTTCCCTACCCGACCTCAACCGCTCCGATCCGAATTTTCAGTTTAGCCACTGAAGCAGAGGTGATTGGTCAGGTAGTGGGAGTGGCAATGCGGCTGGTTCCGACAATACCGCCCAGTCGGGTACCCGGCGCAATACCTCCAGAGACGTCCTGATCTGCGAGATAAACAGTTCGCGAATGGAATTCGCGGAGCCTTGCGGAATCAGATCGCGAAAAGGTTCGGTCTCTAGCCAGAGTTGCGCCGTCTCCGGCTCCGATTGCCCCAGCGATTCAAAGTGCAGCCGCAGTTCCTTCGCCAATTCCAGGAGCGGAAGCCCCAGCACCGCGGCGAATATTTCCTGATGCACCCCGCACAGCGTGCTGTGAACTTCTTCCGCCGTCGCGACCTGTCCCCATCCTTCGTGGAGATAATGGCCGGTGTAGGCGTCGCGCAAAGATCCAATGAACACCAACCGCGCAAAATGCCCGCCCGCTGCGTTCAGCGAGCGCGCGATGTGACGCTTCAGGCTGTCCGGTCCGCGCATCGCCCTCTTATACCTGCTCAGCGCGTAAATTACAACTCGCTGTCGTTACTTTCTTGACCACAGCGTCAGCCCCGATTTCAGCAAACTGAACGTTCTTTTGCTTTCCGTTTCTCGCCTCCGCGAGTTGCTACCTTTCCGCCATCCTGCACCACAGAAAGGAGCTGCCGTGAAGCAAATATTTAGTGGTTTTACGCCCGATTTCATCTCTCCCGACGGACCCGTGCCGGGACCCTGGGATTGCGTCGATTAAGCCAATGGGGAGGAGGCAACTTTACATGCCTCCTCCGCTACGGCCGCTTTTCGGGTAAAATGGCGGCCGCCCGATGCACCCCGTCTCCAGTGCCGCCGCTTTCTACGCGAATCCGCTGCTCTGCGAAACGCTTGAAGCGCTGTTTCTCTGGAGACTGCGGCACAATGCCGCCATCAAGCGCTTCCCATACCTGAGCGCCTACGTCTGTTACGATATCGTTCGAACTCCTCTTCTTCTCGTCGTTGCTTACTTCGGCCATGGGGCTTTCCGGTGGACGTACTGGACCACCGATATTCCAGCGCAGCTTCTTCACTTTTTCCTCCTCTGGGAGGTGGCACGCTATCTATTTTCCGCGGACTCGGCAGTCCGGCGCGTAGCGTGGAACACTTTGTTGGCTGCGCTCACAATCATGTTTCCCGCAATCGTCCTGCTCTGCTGGGGGCAGGCGTCGCTCATAACGCTTCCCGTGATCTCAGTTGCATCGATTTTTGAGCAGTATTCGAGCTTGGCTCAAGCACTTCTCCTCCTTACCATCGCAGCTGTTGCGCGCTACTACCGAATACCTTTCGGGCGAAATATGCGCGGCTTGGTCTTCAGTCTCGGACCATACCTGTTGCTTGACTCGATGAAGTTTGCCAGTTATCAGGTGTTCGGCCCGATTCGGGTTTATGTGGAGTTGCTCCCGGCTATCCTGTTCACCGGAATGCTGGCCGCATGGGTTTGGGCGTTTTGGGATATTGCACCTTCGCCGCAGCAAGCGACATTCTGTCAGGCAGACGCGGATTGGAAACGGCAGTGGACGCACGTGTGGAAATCAACGCTTAGCACTCTGGGGCGCGGACCAAGTTGAGTCCATATACGCTGATCGCCGTGTTCGCGGTTTTCGTGCTGGCCTGCTTGTGTCTTTTCCTGTTTCTGTTCCTGAGCCCGGAATCCGCTCCCTTAACAACTGAATCCGAGGTTCGCAATTCAATCGCCGGCCTGTCTTTGTCGAATGCGCCGGATTTTCGGCTGCTGTTCGCGGATTGCGATTATCGCCAGCTCCGCTCGAGACCCGAATTGCGAACGGTTAGCGCAAAGTACCGCCGGGACCGTCGGCGCTGCGCGTTGTTGTGGCTCGGCGAGCTCGAACGTGACGTCCGGCTCGTCTGGGAATTTCGCCGTTTCCTGGTCCGTAATGGACTGGTGGTCACTTTGCAAGAAGAGGTCGCCATCGCCTGCGCCGGGTCCCTGGCCCTGCTCTACTTGAACGCGATCCGCCTCACCGTATTCCTCTTCGGGCCCTTCGTCTTCGCCGGAACGCTTCAGGCTGCCAGAATCCCCGTTGCGCGCCTGTCGCGCCGGGGAGCTGGTCTGCTCTCTCAGGTTCCCGCCGATGTGAAGCGGCGCCTGGAGCGGAAGTGGATTCAGCACGTGCTTTCCTGGAGCCCGGCCTAACTCAACGTTTAGAGAGTTGAGAGCAGGCCGGCGAGAAGTGCGGCTCGTTCGGGCAGCGACCGCAGCACCACATACTCCCGCGGGCTGTGCGCTCCGTCGCCAATCGCGCCTAGCCCATCAAGCGTTGGCACCCCGAGCGCCGCCGTAAAATTTCCATCGGAAACTCCTCCCACGGAAGCTTCCCCGAGCGGCAACCCCATTGCCTCCATGATCGCTTTCGCGCGTGTGAAGAGCTTTAGCACGCCGGAGGTGCGTTCCAGCGGCGGACGGTTTACTCCACCATGTACTTCAATTTCCGCGCCCGGCAGAATCGGCCGCAGCGAACGGAACGCCCGGTTGATCCTCGGTGCATCCGCGATATGGGCGTGGCGAATGTCGATGCTCGCGCGCGCGTGCTCGGGTACCACGTTCGATACAGTTCCTCCGAAGACCACCGTCGCCTGCACCGTAATCCCGCGCCGCCGGTCGTTCATCTTCATCAGCCGCGCGATCTGCAGCGCAAGTTCGTGGACGGCATTCACACCCGCGCCGGGAAGATGCGGAGCATTGCCTGCATGGCCGGACCGCCCGGCCACTTGTATTTCCGCCGTGCCCGCTCCTTTGCGCGAAGTCTTCAGTTTCCCGTCTCGTCCCGCGGCGGGCTCCAGCACCAGCACCGCTTCGCTCCGCCGCGCCTCCCGTTCGATCTCCTTCCGCGAACTCTTGCTGCCCACTTCCTCGTCGGAATTCCAAAAGAACACCCATCTTTTGTTGGGGCAGGCGCCCGCCGCCCGCAACGCGTCGAACGCAAACAGCGCGATCACCAATCCGCCCTTCATATCGAAAGCTCCGGGCCCCCACGCGCGTCCGTCTTCAATTCGAAACGGCATCCTCCGATGCGTGCCCATCGGATAGACGGTATCGAGGTGACCCAAAATCAGGAGCTGCTTTTTCGGTCGTCGCTCGCCTAGCCACGCCTCGACCCGCACGTGATTTCCGCGTTCGGTCTGCCGCAGCACGCGCACCTCGGCTCCGCGATTCCGCCATTCCTTCGCCACGATTCGCCCGAAGCGATCGACGGCCGCTTTATCGTCGCTCGGCGATTCCAAGCGAACGAATCTGCCAAGCAGCGACGCCATCTCGCCTTCCCGCCGCAGCAAGAAGCGCAGAATATCGTTCGCGTTTACGCCTCTGGATGGTCCCGTCGGTGATTTCTGCATCGCGTCGAGCCTATGCACATCGTCTGCGCAATGCAAGCGCTTCGCCGGGCAGCTCGTCGCGAAGTTCGCGCCCTTGGGCAACACATCGCCGCCGTGGTTTGCCCATGCATCCGCGATTTCGTATAGAATTGTTCGACTCCCCAGAGATGCACGAAGAAACTCGGCCGAGGTTAAACATGCTCCTCGATGTCAACGCCATACAGAAAATTCTCCCGCACCGCTATCCCTTTCTGCTGATCGACGGCATCGAAGAAATGGAGCGCTGGAAGCGCATCGTGGGGATCAAGAACGTTACGATCAACGAAGGCTATTTCCAGGGACATTTTCCGGGGAAGCCCATCATGCCCGGCGTGCTGATTATTGAATCCATGGCGCAAACGGGCGGCTTGCTGCTGCTTCAGGAAGTGCCCGATCGCGAAAAAAAACTTCTGTATTTCGTGGCCATCGATGGCGCGCGTTTCCGCCGCCCCGTCGTTCCCGGAGATCAGCTGCGCCTGGAAATGCACGTCCTCGCATGGCGAAACGGGTTCTGCAAACTCCAGGGCCGTGCCACCGTGCAGGACGAAATGGCCGCCGAAGCCACGCTGATGTGCAAGATGGTCGATCTCGAAACCGAAAATGCGCCCGCCGCGGAGCCCGCGGGGAAGGCTCGATGAGCGAGATCGATCCCCGCGCTATCGTTTCTCCCACCGCGCGGCTCGGCAAGTGCGTGAAAGTAGCCGCGTGCGCGGTTGTCGGAGACGACGTGGAGCTCGGCGACGGCTGCATCCTCGAGCCGCACGCCGTCGTTAAGGGCCCATCGACATTCGGCCGGAACAATCACTTCCACTCGTTCTGCATCGTGGGCGGCGATCCGCAAGATTACACGTTTAACGGCCAGCGCGTCCGTCTCGAAGTTGGCGAGGGCAACGAATTTCGCGAGTTCTGCACCGTCCATCGCGGCACGCTCAAGGGCGACGGCGCCACGCGTATGGGCAGCCACAGCCTGATCATGGCCTACGCGCATATCGGGCACGATTGCTCCATCGGTGATTCCGTCACCCTCATCAACGGCGCGCAGCTCGCCGGCCACAGCCGCGTGGACGACTACGCCACGCTCAGCTCCTTCGTGCTCGTGCATCAGTTCACCCGAATCGGTTGCTATTCCTATATCGGTGCGGGCACCATCATCACCCAGGATGTGCCGCCGTTCTCGCTGATCGTCAGCTCGCGCGAAACGAAATGCTACGGTATCAATCGCGTCGGCATGGAGCGCCGCGGCTTTTCGCCCGAGCGCATCAAGCCGGTCGAGCAGGCGTACCGCTATCTCCTGCGCTCCAGGCTCAACACCGCGCAAGCCCTCGAAAAAATGCGCGGAACCCTCGCCCATTCCGAAGACGTCTCACTCTTGATCCGCTTCATCGAATCCACCACCGAGCGCGGACTGACGAAATAGAGGTGGCGCGTGGCGGATGAAAACACGAATGCGTGGGGGCTGATCGCCGGAAACGGTTCGTTCCCGTTCTTGGTGCTCGAAGGAGCGCGCAGCCGCGGCATCGATATGGCCGTGATCGCCATCCGCGAGGAAGCGTCGCCGGCCTTGGAACGCGTCGCCAGGCGGCTGCACTGGATCAGTCTCGGGGAGCTCAGCCGCGGGATCGAATTGCTGCATCGGGAGGGCGTGAAGCGCGCTGTCATGGCCGGGCAGGTGAAACACAATAAGATTTTCAGCTCCATCCGCCCGGATTGGCGTTTGGCGAAACTGCTGCTCTCTCTCCCGGCGAAAAATACGGATTCGCTCATCGGCGGCGTTGCACGCGTGCTGCACGACGAAGGAATCGAGCTGGTCGATTCCACGAAATTTCTCGGCTCGCTGCTGGCGCAAACCGGCGTTCTCACTCCGCGCTCGCCCGGCGCATCCGAGGCCGCGGACATCGCATACGGCCGCGAAATCGCCCGCCACATCGCCGGGCTCGACTTGGGCCAGACGGTCGTAATTCGCGACCGCGCCTGCGTGGCCATCGAGGCCATGGAAGGCACGGACGAAACCATCGAACGAGCCGCGCGCATCGCCGCTGGCCAGCGGCTGGTGGTCGTAAAAGTCAGCAAGCCGCGGCAGGATATGCGTTTCGATGTGCCGGTGATCGGATTGAAAACCATCGAAGTGATGCGCCGCTCCAGCGCCACGGCGCTGGCCATCGATGCCGGGCGCACGCTGCTTTTCGAACGTGAGGCGCTGATCGCCGCGGCCGCCGATGCCGGAATCGCCATCCAGGCGTTCGCGCCCGAGGCCGCGGAAGCGAAGAAGAAGTCGTGAACGATAAAAAAATTCGCGTCGGTGTCGCCGGAGCCGGCGAATTCGGGCGCAACCACGTCCGCGTTTGGAGCGCGCTCGAAGGCGTCGAGCTCGCGGGCATTCTCGATACCAACGCCGAGCGCGCCCGGAGCATCGCCGCCGAATTCAGCGCGAAAATATTCCCGAGCCTCGAGGCCATGGCCGCTGCCGGCCTGGATGCCGCCAGCGTGGCCGTTCCGACCAAAGACCACGCCAGCATCGGCTGCCGGTTGCTCGACGCAGGCATCGACGTGCTCGTCGAAAAACCGATGGCCGCCTCCATGGAAGATGCGGATCGCCTGATTGTCTCGGCCAATCGCGCTGGACGAATCTTGCAAGTCGGCCACGTCGAGCGGTTCAATCCGGCGGTCGCGGCGGCGCAAGCAATCATTTCGCGGCCGATGTTTTTTGAAGTCCACCGCCTTGGGGTTTTCACCCCGCGGAGCCTCGATATCGACGTGGTGTACGACGTGATGATCCACGATCTCGATATCCTGCTCTCGCTGCTCGGCTCGCCGGTGACGGATGTTCGCGCCGTGGGCATTCCCGTGGTCACCGATAAGGTCGATATCGCCCACGCGCGCATCGAATTCCAATCCGGAGCGGTCGCCAACGTAACCGCCAGCCGCGTTTCCATCGAGCGCGTCAGAAAGATGCGCTTCTTCCAGGAGCACGAATACATTTCGCTCGATTTCGCGCGCCAGGATGCGCTGCGGATTCGCGTGCAGACCGGCAGTCCGCAAGGCGTCGGATTTGAGAAAATACCCACACAGCCGGAAGAGCCGCTGCAAGCGGAGCTTCGCGCCTTTGCCGATTGCGTGCGCCGGCGCACGCCGCCGGTGGTCGATGGGGCGGCCGGCCGCCGCGCTCTGGCGCTGGCGGACCGGGTAATGGCAAGCATCCTGGAGCACGCGGGCCGCGTCCAACTTGAGGCGTTTACCCCACAGGCATCCCGATGATTCGTCGCACTCTCGTTCCGCTGAATGTGCGCCCCGTCGCAAACGACGACGCGCACACGCCGCCCCAGCGCCTCACCACGCTGCTCGATAGCCGTACCGTCGTCCCGTCGCAGCTCTCGAAAGCGCCTCCGCTCAATGGCAAGTCGTCGATTCCCGCGCACCTCCCGCTCGGCGTGCTCGTCAACCGCAGCCTGGTCCCGCGCGGCATGGAAGTGAAGCCGTTCGAAAAAATCGAGCATGCTTCGATGCTTCCTCTCGAAATCCTCGATTCGCGGATGGTCGTGCCCGCCGATGTGAATCCCGTCACCGAAGAAGAGCTGCGGCTGGAAGAAAAGCCGCTGGAAGTGACGCCGGAACTGCGCGAGGTGATCCAGCCGGACATCTTCATCACCGGCGACGCCAATCTGCTGATCGGCCCGGAAGAGAAGCGCAGGACATCGGATGATGCGCTGAAGCTGACCCTTTCGATCCTCTTCCACGTCGCGGTGATTTTGTTGCTGATCCTTTCGCCCAAAATGTTTCCCTCGCACGAACCCACCGACGAACAAATCGCGCTCGCCAAGCGCCAATTGCAATGGATCTATACGCCTCCTCCCGCGCCGCGCGTTCAGCCGAGCCCGAAAATCCGCATCAGCCCGAAAGTGCTGAACAGCGTGGCGCCGCCGGTCGTTCAGCCGCCCGCGCCGCCCGTTGAAAAACCGGCAACGCCCGAGCCTCCCAGGTCCGCTCAATTGCCGCCGGAACCGACGCCGCAAAACATGCAGCGCCAGCCGCAGCAGGCCAATCCTCCGCCTTCGCAGCTCGAGGCGGTCCAGCCTCCGGTGCCGCGCGCTCGCCCGCATCTAAATTTGGGCCTCTCCAACAATTCGCCGGGGCAGGAGATTCAAAATCAGATGCAGGACGCTATTCGCAGCGGCCACTCGCAAGAGGGATACTACGGCGGCGCTCCGGCCGCGCCCGGCGCCGGCGGCCCTGGAATGGGTCAGGGTTATCAGATCCTTTCCGATACCCAGGGCGTGGACTTCACCAGCTATATCCAGCGCCTGCTGGCCACCCTGAAGCGCAATTGGGTCGCCGTCATGCCCGAATCCGCGTATCTCGGCGACAGGGGCATCGTGTACACCACCTTTCAAATCAATCCAGATGGAAGCGTTCCGCCGCCAGACCCGATCCTCGAGCGCACTTCCGGCAAGCTGCCTCTCGATAACGCTGCCATGTCCGCGATTCACGCTTCGAATCCTTTCGAGCCTTTGCCCGCCGCGTTTCACGGGCCGTATCTGCGGCTCCGAATCGTGTTTCTATACAACGTCACTCCCGCACAGGCCGGCTTGCCGTGAAGATTCCGCGCACCCAAGTCGCCGGAACCATCCTTCTGGCGGTGGTGGTGCTGGCAATTCTGCTGCTGCGATTTTGGGCTCATGGATAGCGCATCCGCGCGCCTGGTGGTGATCCTGGGGCCGACGGCTTCGGGAAAATCGGAATTGGCCATCCGCCTGGCGCGCGAACTGAATGGCGAAGTTCTGGCCTGCGATTCCACGCAGGTCTACCGGCACTTCGATATTGGCACCGGGAAAGTCCCGCCGTCCGAGCGTTGCGGCGTCCCACATCACCTGATCGATCTCGTCGAACCGCATGAAGTGTTTACCGCTGGCGACTACGCGGCGCGAGCGACCACCGCGCTCGCCGATGTGACCGCCCGACGCAAGCTGCCAATCATGACGGCGGGAACGGGACTGTACCTGCGCGCGCTGCTCGAAGGGCTTTCCGATGCGCCGGCCCGCTCCGAGGAGCTGCGCGAGCGGCTGCGACGCAGAGCGCGCGCGAAAGGTCCGCTTTATTTGCACGCGTTGCTCGCGCGCATCGATCCGGAATCGGCCCGGCGCATCGCTCCGCGCGATACGCAGAAGATTATCCGGGCGATCGAAATGCGCGTCCTGGCGGGAAAGGCCGTCGGCGAAATCCATCGCGCGGGCCGGAGGCCGCTTGAGGGCTACGCCATCGCGAAGATTGGTCTGAACCCGCCCCGCGCCGCGCTCTACCAGCGCATCCACGCGCGAGTGGAACGAATGATCGCTTCCGGATGGCTCGACGAAGTCCGCCGCCTGATCGCTCAGGGTGTGCCGCCCGACTCCAAGCCCTTCCAATTCATCGGTTACCCGGAATTGAAGCAAACTGCCGAAGGCCGCATGCCGCTCGAAGCGGCCGCCGAGTCGATCCGGCAGGCCACGCGAAATTACGCCAAGCGCCAGCTCACCTGGTTTCGCAAGGAAAGCGGCGTTCAATGGCTCGCTGGCTTCGGCGACGAACCCGCAGCGGCAGCCGAAGCTGTTCGTCTGGTCCGCGCAGCGCCCTGAACGCTTGACGCTGCCGGCGCGCTGCTCTACGCTCGATGATGCGGTGCCGTATGGCGAGTTCTGCTTCATCTCGTTCCGCCTCCCTGCATCCCTCCGATTGGCTGACCGCTGCGTATCGGCGCTTCTCCAACCAAGGCGTCGAATCCGTTCGCGTGGAGGCGCTGGCGCGCGACCTGAGAGTGAGCAAAGGAAGTTTTTATTGGCATTTCCACGGGCGCGGCGAGTTGCTCGATCGCATGCTCTCGCGCTGGGAAAGCGACGAACTCGCGTGGATCGAGGCGGAGGATGCCGCCACGCCCGCGGCCCGCTGGGCGCAAATCGTTGCCAAGACGGCCGGCCCGCGGCGGATTCGCAGCGAAGTGGCTCTGCGCGGCTGGGCGCGCCGCGATCCGCGCGTGGCCCTGCGCGTGGCCGTGATCGAGCGCAAAAAAGCGGCGCTGATCGCGAGCGTGCTGCGCGAGGTGGGGTTCGCGCCGGCGGCCGCCGAAGGCTGGGCGGAAATCGTACTGATGGTTTGCCTGGGCTGGCTCGATCGTGCCACGCGCGACCGCGGCTTTGAGGCCGCAAGCCGCGGCCTTGGCGAGTTCCTTTCGGACGTGCTTCTTGCGGCTTCCTCGGGCGGCTCGGCGCTGCACAGCTAGCCCGCCGCCGCGAACTGTGGCACACTCGAATTCTTGCAGGACTTGGCCGCCGCGCGCCGCAACCGCGCTCGCCTGAGGCGTTCCGCCCACAGCGCAAAATCAGCGTGCCGGGCATCCCATCGGAACCCGCGCGAAAGGGAAAATGGATCCGCAATACATACGGAATTTTTGCATTATCGCGCATATCGACCA
>JAGWRH010000404.1 GCA_028876695.1 Acidobacteriota bacterium
CGCGCCCGTGTCGCGCCTGCTGCGCGAACGCTGGGCCGCCGCACGCGAGCGCCTGGGCGCGACGCGGGATACATCGGAAGCCATGCTGGCCTGGCGCGATTCGCTGCCGGACTAAGACCCGAGGCAAGTCTTCGCTTTTTCATTTCCCCGGCATGGCTCGATTTTTTCTTGACGACCGAGATTGAATTCGGCAGTATCCCCGTTTAGCAAAGCGCACGTAACCGATGAGTGACTGAGCCCGGCGGATTTCCGATCCGCGGCACGCTCGGCAACCGGCGCACGAATCATCGCTATTCACCTGGCCAGAGGTGTTATGCAACCGCAGCGGAAACTATTCGCCTCCTTCTTCGTGGCGGGGGCGATCGTTTTTGTAATTGCGCTTTTCGCCGGCGCGCAAACGAACGTCATTCCTTCGCGCATTACGCAGGCGATCGATCCCGCGAGCCGAACGGCGCTGCGCGGCAATACGCATCCTTTGGCGCAAGCGCAATTCGACCGCGGCGCGGCGCCTGCATCCCTGCCGATGACACGGATGCTGCTCGCGCTGAAACGCGGCACGCAGCAGGAAGCCGCGCTGGAAGCTCTGCTCGAACAGCAGCAGGATGGCTCCTCGCCCAATTTCCATCACTGGCTGACGCCGCAAGATTTCGGCCGGCAGTTCGGCCCCTCGGATCAGGACATTCAGACGATCACTCTGTGGCTACAGTCGCAAGGTTTTCAAATCGATCGGGTGTCGAACGGCCGAACGGCGATTGAGTTTTCCGGCACCGCGGGCGAAGTGCAGTCGGCATTTCACACCACGATCCACCAGTACCTGGTGAACGGCAAATACCACTGGGCCAATTCGACCGATCCTTCGATTCCCGCGGCGCTCGCGCCGGTGGTGGCGGGGATCGACAGCCTGAACAATTTTCCGAAGGAGGCGATGTCCCGGGTCGCCGGCGTATTCCGAAGATCGACGCAAACGGGGGCCGCCGAACCGATATCGCCCGAATTCAACTTCACCTGCGGAACGAACAGCGCCGGCCAGCCGATTACGTGCTACGCGCTCTCGCCCTACGATTTTGCGAATATCTACAATGTGGTGGGGCTGTGGAACGCAGCTTCGCCAATCGACGGGACGGGCAACACGATCGCCATCGTCGGCCGGTCAAATATAAATCCTCAAGATGTGAGCGACTTTCGAAGCCTTTTCGGGCTTCCCGCTTATCAGGCCAATCAACTCAATGTGATTGTGAACGGCCCCGATCCGGGCGTCATTCCGGGAGAAGAAGTGGAAGCGGATCTGGATACCGAGTGGTCCGGCGCCGTGGCAAAAGGCGCGACGATCGATTTGGTGGTTTCTCAGTCGACGGAAACAACCGACGGCGCCGATCTCTCCGCGATGTATATCGTGGATAACAATCTAGCGGCGGTGATGAGCGAAAGCTTCGGCGAGTGCGAGCCGGACCTGGGCGCTGCCGGAAACACGTTTGTGAACAACGTTTGGCAACAGGCCGCGGCACAAGGCATCTCGGTGTTCGTGGCCGCGGGAGACAACGGCTCCTCCGGTTGCGATTTCTTCCAAGGCAGCGTTCCGGAGGCGGCGAAGCGGGGATTGGCAGTGAACGGACTGGCTTCGACGCCCTACAACGTGGCGGTGGGCGGAACGGACTTCAACGACCTGTTCA
>JAGWRH010000405.1 GCA_028876695.1 Acidobacteriota bacterium
GACTTCCAAAAACGAACCACGCTAGCATGAATCGGCGGAGTGCTGCGGAAAAAGCGACGACTGCTTGGTGGGCGAAGCAGAAACCCGGGGGTCAGCGTGGTGTCAGAGTGCCCTCGCGATTTGGAGCAGAGTGGGTTCGGTGCTTGCCGGGCGACCTAGCGGCCGAAAAAGGAAAGATCCCGCACGCTGAATGCGTTTCGCGACTGCGTCTGTAGTCCATGCGCGGATACGGAAACGAACTGTCGCCGGTCGACCCCGTTTACCAGCAGCGAGGCTTACAAAGCAAAGTGTGGCGGCCCTGTACAGACGTGATAAAGTGCCGGCTAAACCAGCTAACCTGAAAGTTGGTATGGAGGCCAGCCTCATGCCAAACGATATACCTGCAGATACGGTTTGCCCATTCTGCAAAGGGTCCGGCAGGGCTCCCGCAGCGTCGGACAGGCCGTGTAGCGCGTGCGGTGGAACCGGAAAAATCCCAGTTAAGCAGTATCCGGCGGGCAGCGATCCGTTCTCAGAGGGCACGAATTAGGTAGCGAATGAGGTTACTGCCGCGCCTACGCACGCCTGATGGGTGGAGAGTTGACCCCGGCAAGTTCTGCTGGCTGCGCGCGATCGAGTGGGCCTCATGGCCAGCGTTTGTCAGCCAACCGGTCATTCCGTTGCTGTACTTGATTTATCCTTGGTGGGCGGTACTGCTGACCGTGGGCGCACTGACGCTCGTTTGGTCGCGCTTTTGTGCACGGTTCGCGAATCTCAAATTGGCGATGTATGGTGTCCTTTTCGCGAGAGCGAAGTGGCTCACGATTCCGACCGCTTGCGTGCTGTTGGTCTTGAGGCATCATCCTGTGCTTGCGGCTTTGGCTCTGATCACACCGGTCGCTGCCGGGTTGCTTGGTCCGACGGCGCCGGTGGGGCCGATCGAGATGATGTTCTATGAGCAAATCTGTATCCTTGCGCCTGACCAGGAGGACGCTGCGTCCGCCAACTCCGACGCGATCGACATACGTGACGAGGATATCCCTTTCTGACTCGCCGTTGCTCTGGACCCTTTCTATACGCGGTCATAACACGGCGGCGAGGGCCTGGTCGAAGTCGGCGAGAAGGTCGCGCCAGTCCTCGATGCCGACGGACACGCGGACGAGCCCGTCGGTGACGCCAGCCTGGCGGAATTCCTCCTCGGTGAAGCCGGAATGCGTGGTGGTTTTCGGATGGCAGGCGAGCGTTTCCACTCCGCCGAGCGAGACGGCGTTGCGCGCGATGCGCAGGTGGCGCAGGAAATCGAAAGCGGCGGGCTTCCCTCCCGTGAAATCCAGCGAAAACATGGCGCCGGGAAAATCGCACTGCTTTTCGTAGATACGGCGCTGGTCGGCGTCGGTAAAAAGCGTGGGATAGATCACGCGCTTGATTTTGGGATTGCGCGCCAGGGCTTCGGCGATGCGCTGGCCATTTTTGCTGGCGCGGCTCATGCGCAGGCGCACAGTGGGCAGCCGGCCGCCGAGCATCCAGCATTCGTCGGGCTGCAGGATGGAGCCGAATAATCCGCGCGTGGGACGGACGCGGCGAATCAGCTCGGGATCCTTGGCAAGCAGGATTCCGGCAAGCATGTCGCTGAATCCGGAAAGATATTTCGTGCCGGAATAGACCACCAGATCGGCGCCAAGCGTAAGCGGATGCTGAAAGGCGGGGCCGAGGAGGGTGTTATCGACCATGACGATAGGGCGCGACTCCATCAAGGAACGCGATTCGCTGGGAATTTGCGAATCGCGGGGCGCGAGTTTGCGCGCGGCAGCGGCGGCGCAGGCGCGGCGAA
>JAGWRH010000406.1 GCA_028876695.1 Acidobacteriota bacterium
CAGGGTGTGGATGTTCTGGTGGTGGTGCCGCATAACGGCGAGATTGCCGCTTCGATCGTGGATAGCGCCAAGCGGCAGAATGTTCCGGTGCTTGCCTATGACCGCATCATTCGCAATAGTGACCTGGACTTCTACGTCTCTTTCGACAACGTCAAAGTTGGCGAGCTTCAGGCGAAATACCTGTTTGACCGCGCTCCCAAGGGGAACTACGTTCTGATCGGCGGATCGCCTACCGATAACAACGCTCGCCTCCTTCGCGAAGGACAGATGCATGTCCTGAAGCCGGCTCTGGATCGTGGTGAAGTCAAGATAGTCGCCGATCAGTGACTCCGAGAGGCTCTTGGTGAACGTGTAGGTGTTCGGCCAGCCCAAGTCATTGGCGCGTCGGGTGCCGGCTTCCACCAGCGCCCGGCGAATCCAGCGGACGCGATTCTTGCGCACCTGATTTTCGAGCGCGGCCCCCTGCAGATTTCTCGCCACGTGCTCGCGTTCAAGCGCCTCGCGGAGGATTTCCTGCTTTCCTTCCGGCGACTCGGCGCTCGCTTCGGTCTGGCGCACGAGTTCGTCGAGGTACAGGCGCTCTTTTTCCGCACTGAATCCGGGAATGCCGCGCGGGCAATAATCCCGCGGCAGATATTCGAGGATGCGCCCGTCCTGCTGGCCGACGGCATAGCACGTGGAAAGATGCAGCAGCGAGGCGTGCTGGCAGCCGCGCAGGAAGTTCAACAGGTGAACCGTGGCGTTGACGTTCATCGCCAAGGCATCGCGCAAATCGGGATTGAAATCGGTCAAGCCCGCGCTGTTGACGATCACGTCCAATGAGCGCGCCAGCCGCCGCACGGTTTCGGCATCGAGGCCGAGGAACTCATTCGTTGCGTCGCCGCAAACCACTTCAACGCGCTGGCGCAAAAAATCCGAGAACCCGTCGCCATGTATTTCCGCCAGGCGGTCGAAAACGGGCGATTCGCGCGCGATGCGCTGAAAACGTTCGAGAGCCGTAGCCGATCGATGTCCACGAATCAGCAGCGTCACGCGGCCGACGTCCGGCACGTCGTGGAGAAGATTCGCGAGCCAGACCTTGCCGATAAACCCCGTGGCGCCGATCAGCAAGACGTGCTTGTCGCGCAGAGCGGTACGGACGGAAAGCGGCCCGGTCTTCTCGCGCTCGTCGAAGCGAACCAGGGGCACGCGCGGATTCGGCGCCGGCCGTTGGGCTGGACGAACCGCCGAGTCCAGCCATTCCGCATGTTTTCCAAAGCCAAGATCGCGGACCAGTTGCCGGCGCGAAATTCGCCCGTTGGCGCGATTCGGACGCAGTTTTGCGAATATGCCGCGAGGACGGATCACGGGGCTGAGCAGCCGTCCGGTTGCAAGTCCATTGCGAAATTCCAGCCGGTTGCAGACGATTTCGCGCACACCCAGAAAGTTGGCCAGCGGACGCATGGTGTGGTCCAGCGCCTGGCTGACGAGCACGACGTTTTCACCCGCTTTCAGCGCTTGGGCGAGCTGGGCAACGCCGCGCGGCTTCAGCCGAGGGCGAAGACGGTAATGAAAAAATTCCTCGCCCAGCAAGTCCAGGCGGTCGCGGCTTTCTCCGCGCAAGACTGTGTGCATCAGCCGGGTAGCCATCACGCGATGGGTGCAGTACAGGAACGGGCGGGCGATCGCCAACAGACCCATCGCGCCGCGGCGGGTCCAGCGCTCGAGGAACGTTTGCGCGTTCCAGGTGAAGAATCCGACGGGGCGAACGGCGGTCAGATCCAGCAGACTGCCTTCCACGCGCCAGAAAGACGGCTCGGCCGCTGCGGCTGGTATGCCATTTCCGCGCGCATCCGGCAGCGATTTCGAATTCTTTAACGGGGATGAAGACATAGATGCGACTGAACTTCCGATCAAAACAAAGGCGAACTTAGCATGACAGGCGCTCGCGGGCAAGCAGGGTGCTGGATCAGTACCGGCGAGTATTACACCCGAGCAACAGCGCGTCTAAGCGGTAGTCAGCAAGATCGGAGCTCCATCGGTAATCACGAGCGTGTGCTCAAAATGCGCGGAAACGTGGCCATCGGCGGTTCGCACTGTCCAACCATCGGCGTCGTTGATCGTGCGGCCCGAACCAGTAGTGATAATCGGCTCGACGGTGAGCACCAGGCCGAAGGTCAATTGATGCTGCGCCAGGCGATCGTCGTAGTTCGGAACGCGCGGCGGCTCATGAATCGTGCGTCCGGTGCCGTGGCCAGCTAGATCTCGCATCACCCGAAAGCCGCTGGACCGGACCTCTTGTTCGATGGCGCGCCCGATCTCATTGATGCGGTGGTGCGAACGCGCGAAATGCATCGCCCTCCGGAAAGCGCGCTCGGCGCAGGCGATTAATTGTCGAGATTCGTTTGAAACGGGCTCCACGGGTACGGTGATTGCGGCGTCCGCGATGTATCCGTCTTTCTCGAAGGTAACGTCGAGTTTAACCAAGTCGCCGGCCTGGATCACTCGGGAGTGCGAAGGGATCCCATGGACCGCTTCGTCGTTGATGCTGATGAGCACGTCGCCGGGGAAACCGTACACAATCCGGGGAGCCGATCGCGCGCCGTTTAGTCTCATTATTGCGCCGCCCAGGTCGGCGATTTCGCCCGTAGTGGCACCCGCCCAAACGTGCCGCGCCATTTCGTCCAGCGCAAGGCGCACGATGCTGCCGACTTCTTTTAGACCCGCAAAGTCAGCGAAGCTTTCGATCGACATGACTCGTCCCGCTTTCTTCAGGAGCGTGTTCGCCCCGAGTTTGGTTCTCTCTCGCAGCCATAACCGTCGGACGTTCTGCGCACGGAACTACACAGGGCGCGCGTGGACCTCAAGATACTCGCCGCGAACGATTGTGTGGTTCGCGTCGCCTTCATTGCGGCTAGCCCAATGCTCGGTCATTTCCGCGAGCATAGCGGCTTGCGCCGCGGGATCGAGCCGCGCCAGCGTCATTTGAGTTGGCCCAAAGTACGTCCGGAAAATTTCGATCACTTTCGACGGGCCGAAGGGGAAGTCGAAAACCACTTCGCGCTTCCAAGTTTCCACCTTGGCGCGCGAGCCAAAGCGTTCGCGGACGACATTTTCGTCGCCCCACAGCACGGGCGCGGGCAGGCCGGGAGGCGGAGGCGCGTATTTGGCGTTGAGCTTGAACGTCTCTGCCTGGAAGCTAGCAGGCGTCCAACTGGCCATTGCGATCAACCCGCCGCGCTTGCAAACGCGTAAAAATTCCGAGGCTACGCGTTCGGGCCGCGGAGCGAACATCGCGCCGAACATGGAATATACGACGTCAAATTCGCCTGCCTCGAATGGCAGCTCTTCGGCGTCGCCTTCGATGAAGCGTATCTTCAATCCCGCGTGCGCAGCGGCTTCGCGGGCCTGCTGGAGCAGATTGGGGGCGTGGTCGAGGCCGGTGACCTCCGCGCCGGTGCGGGCCGCCGGCAATGCTTGATTGCCCGTGCCGCATGCCACGTCGAGAACGCGCATTCCTGGCTTGAGGTTCAGGCGTTCGACAAATTCTTCGCCTCGTTGCGTGTTCAGTTCGGCGATTTTGCCGAAATCTCCGGCCATCCAGGCCGCCTTCATGGCTTTCTTGATTGCTGCAAAATCGGGAGTCGGGGTGCCCATGGCGCGCCTCCTCACGCATTTCGGTAGTGGGTTAGTTTGAATTTTGACTGCTTGTGTCACGATCAAGAAAATTCAAACGGACCCACCCCGCGAATTTCTGGCGGCTTGACCTAACCGGTCGAGAGAATCGACCATCCTTCGGTCGATTGTACGCTGTTTTCCGGCCGGGTGGTTACCGCATGCGCGGCCCGCGGCTGGCTTCGGTGATCGTTCGGCGCTTGCCGGCGAGCACATCGATTTCGTCCTGAACGATTCCGTCGGGCCAGACGACGCGCACGACGTCGGCGCCATTGTAATCGCCGAGCCCGGCCGATATTACGGGCGGAGGCCCGCCGAGATAGCCAGAGCTGCTGATGATTTGAAACGTCTGCTGCTGCGCGCCGGAGTAGATTTGCACCTTCGCACCTGCACCATCGCGATTATCGACCGTTCCCGCGAGGGCCAGTTCGAGCGAATGATTTTTGTTGCTACCGATTCCTTTTAGCAGGACGGGCGGGCCGCCGCTCTGCGTGATCAAAAAGTCGGTGGCACCGCCGCCTTCTGCGTCGAAAGCGACCACGCCGCGCGGATTCTGAAGGACGATTTTGTCGAGCCCGGTCTCGCGCGTCACGTCGCGAAAACCGGCAAAGCCGCCATGCCCGTCGCCGCCTTGATTGCGGAGCAAAATGATGCGGCCGGTACCGGAGAAGTCTTCTCCCACCGCGACCAAGTCCACCCAGCCGTCGTGATCGTAATCGACCGCGGCGATCCCCCAGCCCCGCATCCAGAGCGGTCCGGGCAGGCGAACGCGCTCAAACCATTTGCCGCCCACGTTGCGCCACAGGGTCAGTCCTGGCGAAGACCAGTGGGTGAACGCCAAATCCATCCAGCCGTCATGATCGAAATCGAGCCCCACGCCTCCGGCCGCCGGTCCCGGCATCTCGGTGGCCCACGGCATGACCGCGCGGAATGCGCCCTCACGCTGATTGAGGTAAATCGTGGGCGACACCGCCCAGCCGGTCACGACGAAATCGATCGCACCGTCATTATTGACGTCGCACGCCAGCGCCCCTACCGAAGGCGCTGTGCCGGCGAGCGCCGCTTGCTTGGTTTGATCGGTGAACTGGTCGCGGCCGCTTCCGCGCCACAAGACGTTTCCCGGGCCGTGCGCGTCCGCAGGGAAGGAAAACGGCTGCGATGCGTCAGCGAGAGGAAAATTCGCGAATCGAGTGGCAAGGAGATCGAGGTTGCCATCGCCGTTGTAGTCGGCGAAAGCGAGCCCGAGGACCAGCCCGCGGGCGTTCAGACGAGCTGAGTCCGTGACGTCCGAGAAAGTGCCGTCACCATTGTTGTGAAACAACTGGACACCTTCAGCGAGGCTCACCGCGAGATCGATGTAGCCGTCATTATCGTAATCGCCGGTGGCGCAGCCGAGCGCCGCGCCGGAAACGACCAGTTTGGCCGATTTCGTTGCGTCCACGAAGCGCCCGTGCCCGGCGTTGCGATACAGCGCGGAGTGTCCTGTGCCGTCCGCATCGGCCAGAAACAGATCCGGAAGACCGTCGTTGTTGTAGTCAAAGGCGCAGGCTCCGCTGCCGAGGAATTTCGGCAACGCAACCGGCCCTTGTAGTTCAGCTCCCTGCGGCCCAGCTTTTGCGCGACGGCCTCGCGCCCGGGGCGGAATCTTCGGAAGCGCCATGCGCCACGGCAGCCCGGATGCTTCGGTCACATTGATGAAGTGGACCGGAATGGGCGGTGACGCCGGTTGCGGCGGCGCAAGCATTTCCTGCACGAACGAATACTGGCCCTGCTCGCCGTAGGCAGCGCTTGCCGGGCGTCCAAGTCCAGTTTCCGTAAGGTGCTCTGCGTGCCGCAGATGTTCGAGTGAGCCGTTGATGTCGCCGGTGCGAAGTTCCGCCTGCGCCAGGCCGAACTCGGAGGGCAGATTGAACGGATCGAGATCCAGCGCTTTCCGAAACGAGGAAATTGCCTGCTGATACTGCTGAGCATTCAAATAGTATTCGCCGATCGCGTAGTGTATTGCAGGATCGTTCGGGTCGAGCGCAGCAGCCTTTTCGAAGTTTTCGACGGCAACGCGATCGTTTCCTGCCGCCCGTTCAACAAGCCCGAGATTGAACCAGGCGCGCGGATTATTCGGATCACGCTGCGCGGATTTTTCGAGGATGTCGTACGCCTCGCTGAGCCGTCCCATATGGAGCAGCGCGATGCCCATGTTCAGGCATCCGGTGTCCGACGCCGGATTCATGACGCACGCGGTTTGGAACCGGCCGAGCGCCTGCGTGAATTCGTGCCGATCCATCAACGCCAAGCCAATGTTGTTGGCGCGAATCGCAGCCGTGAAAACCGCGGGAACGGCGGGAGCGGGCCTAGGGGCCGGATGCAAAACACGGGCCTTCGGCTTTTGTCCACTGAGACGGTTCCGATGCTGCGCGGCTGCAAGCGACGCAGCACACGCCAGCACCATCCACACGATGGCGCGGAAGACTCTGCGGCCGCGCATCATCTACGCGTGTTGCTCAGTGTGAAGCCGCGTCTGGAGCACCTGCAGAATGATATCCCGGCCAATCATCCCGACGACGTGTCCATCAGAAACCACCGGCATCTGGTTGATATCGGATGTTTGCATCCTCTGCAACACGTCGAGCACGGGCTCATCCGGCTTGGCCGCCTGGACCTTCGCCATCGGCACCATCACCGCTTGTACCGACGTGCTCACCCACTCCTCGCGCGGCACGTGTCGGGCGGATTGCAGCGAAATCAGTCCGGATGGATGGTCGCCGCCGACCACGATGTGTGTGCGCCGGCCGGTCCGCAGCACCTGATGGATATATTCTTCGATGGACATATCGCGCGGCACGGTGGGAATTTCGCGGAGCATTACGTCGTCCGTGCGGACGCCCGCCAGTGTTTCGCGCAAGGCCACCTGCACGTAGGTCTCTTTCGCCGCCTCCAGGAGGAACCAGCCGATGAACGCCGTCCAAAGCCCCGCTATCCAATTGCCCCGAAGCACCAGCCAGATGCCGCCGAGGATCATCAGATATGCAAAAAATCTTCCGGAAGCGGACGCGATTTGCGACGCTTTGCGGTAGTCCTTGGTTATTCCCCAGATGATTCCGCGAAGTACGCGGCCGCCGTCCAGCGGGAAGCCCGGCACGAGGTTGAATAAACCGAGCACGAGATTGATGTACGCCAGCCAGCTGCACATGGCCGCGATGGCGTCGCCGGGACGCGCATACTGCCAGATGGCCCAGAACACACCCGCTAGGAAAAGGCTCGAAACCGGCCCGGCGACCGCGATTTTGAATTCCTGGCCCGCGCTCGACGGTTCACGCTCGATGGCCGAAAGCCCGCCGAACACAAACAGCGTGATCGATTTCACGGGCAGTTTGTAACGCAACGCGACTACGCTGTGACAAAGTTCGTGGAAAAGCACGGACGCGAAAAACAGCAGGCTGGTGATAATGCCGAGCACCCAGTGTTCGGCCGGCGACCAATGCGGGTGTTGCGCGGTGAACTGCAATCCGATTGTAACGGTGATAAGCGCGAAGATGATCAGCCAGCTTGGGTGAAGATAAATCGGGATGCCGAAAATATGCCCGATCTGAACGCCCGGACCTCGCTGCGGCTGCGGCATGTCTCTCTCAGCGCGGATTTTATCAGACCGGGTCTCAACGGGTGATATTTTCCACGCCGTGTCGGGGGGCACACGCACCGGCAGGCAGCGTTGCTCCTAACTCCATTGGTTCCGCTGCTGGAACCAAGGCGGTCCGCTTGCAACTGGCACCGACGCAGAGAGCGCACAATCAGCAACGCGCTTTCGCCCGGTCTTCACCCAGCGGAAACCGGGCCGTGGTGCCGGAGGCTGGCCATGAAAACATTGGGCACGTGCTTGGAAATCACGGGAGTAATTCTCGCCTCGTTCGGAATCGCGGTGGCGCTGGAGTGGTGGGGACTGAACGGACTGATGCGCCTTCTACCCGGTCGTGGCGGTGTATCGCACGAGCGCAAGTAGCGCTTCCGTCAGGCTGTCGATTCATGGTTTCGCAAGCGACGCGAAACCGAAAATTTTCCCGAGCCGCTGAGCTTCTTCCGGAACTGGGCGGAGAACGGAGGAGCGCGGCGCCGCTCAGGAATGAGCGCCGGCAAAAACCCTTGCTGGCGGCTTCGTCCCGCGCCTCGTGGGAGCGATCTTGCCACCGCCGCGGCGAGATGGCTCCTCAAC
>JAGWRH010000407.1 GCA_028876695.1 Acidobacteriota bacterium
CCGTTTCAATCGTCAGACGGCCGCCGCGCGGCAAAGCGTCGCGGGCGTTCACCGCCAAATTCATGATTACCTGCTCGACCTGGCTGCGATCGGCTTTGACAAGCCACAAGTCGCGTGCGGTGGATGTTTGCAGTTCCACATCTTCGCCAATTAATCGGCGCAGGATTTTTTCCATGTCGCTGACCACGCTGTGGACGTTGAGCACTTTCGGCGCAAGCATCTGTTTACGGCTGAACGCCAGCAACTGCTGCGTCAGCGAGCTTGCCCGGCGGGCGGCCATCTGAATTTGTTCGGCGCCGCGCCGTTGCGAGTCGCCCGCGGGCAAGCGCTCCGCAAGCAAATCGGCGTAGCCCTGAATGACCATCAACAGGTTATTGAAATCGTGCGCGATGCCGCCTGCTAGCCGGCCGACCGCTTCCATTTTCTGCGCCTGACGAAATTGCTCTTCGAGCTGCTTGCGATCGGTGACGTCGAGCGCCATGCATATCGCGCCGTGAACTTCGCCTTCGGAGCCGCGAACGGGCTCCGCGTGACACGCGTAGGAGCCGTCCTTCCAGTCCAGGTGGAACGTGACCGGCTCGCCAGCAACGGCACGACGATGAGCCGCGATCGGCAGGAATTCAGGATCTCGCGTCTCGAAGTAGTCGGCGAGCAGCATGCCTACAACTTGGTTCGGCTTAAGGCCAAGCCGCGCCAGACCTGCGCCAAGCGCCGACGTAAAGCGCAAATCCGTATCCACGGTCCAGACCACGGCCGGCAGCTGTTCTATCAGCACCCGCAATCGCGCTTCGCTTTCTCGCAAGCGGGCTTCGGCGCGTTTCCGTTCGATGGCGAAGGCGATCTGCCCGCCCACGGAGGAAAGGAACTCCACGTCGTGCTCCGTGTACGCGTTATCATGATCGTAGCTCTGTACGACCAGCACGCCGATCGTTTCCGAAGGTGTCCGCAGCGGGACGCCCAGCCACGAGCGAGAGGGCGTGCCTTCCAGCGTCACCTCGCCTTGCGCCGCGAGCTCGCGGAATCTCTCGGGCGAGATCAACTCGGCTTTTCCGGTTCGGAAAACATACGCGGCGCAGCCGCGACCCAGCTTTTGCGGCGCGGGCGGCGCGTCAAATTTGTCGCGAAACAAGGGAAAGTGGAACATCCCTGAAGCTGAATCGTGCAATGCCACGAAGCAATTTTTCGCGTCCAGAGCTTTGCTGATGGAGCTATGAATCACGGCGAGCAGCTCGTCCAGATTTTCGGTCGCGCCCAATGCCTCGATGATTTCAGTGCTTACCTGACGGCGGAGTTCGGCGATCTTTCGCTCGGTGATGTCCTCGGCCGTGCCGTCGTGGCTTAGAACCTTACCGGTCTCGTCGCGCAGCGCGCGGGCGTTCAGGCTGATCCAGATAATGCTGCCATCCTTGCGAAACATCTGGCACTCGAAGCCGTTCAATTCACCCTTTTCCTCGAGCTGGCGAATCACCTCGTTGCGCACGCTCGGGTCTACATACAGCTGTTTCCGCATATCCTGAATTCCGGCGATCATCTCCGCAGGCGATGAATATCCGGCGATGTGCGCCAGCGCCGGATTGACAGTCAGAAATTTCCCGCCGGGAGTAGACTCGAAGAACCCATCGATGGCGTTTTCAAAGATTCTTCGGTACCGCTCTTCGGCACGGCGTTTCGCGTTTTCGGCGCGGTTTCGTTCGGTAATATCTTCGTAGATCCCGAAGCTGCCCTGCACCTGGCCGTTCACGACAAGAGGAACTCCCGAGATACGTACTTCAATCATGCTGCCGTCGCGCCGCCGGCGTTTGGCTTCCGCGCAGATGCTCCCGTGTCGCAATATGTTTTCGATCAAACCCAGGCTCTCCGCTTCACGGCCGGGGATGGATACGAGCGTTTCAAGCGTTCGGCCCCGCACTTCGTCCAGCGTGTAGCCAAACATCCGCTCGAACGCCGGATTGCACATCTGCACGCGGCGTTGCAGATCGATGGCGACGATCGCGGATGGATTGTTTTCCGCCAACGCGCGCAAATACGCCGTATGTTCGGCGATTTTGCGCTCCGCCGAGCGGCGTGCAGTCACGTTCTGAACGACCGTCAAAACCGCTCGCTTGCCCGCGAACGTGATTCCCTGCGCGGTGACTTCGGCGTCAAACACCTCGCCGTTTTTCCGTCGATGCCGTGAGCACTCCTGCGAGCGGGGCGATTTCTTCAGGTTGCGCGCGACTTGCAGAAGCCGCGGGATATCGTCAGCCGGACGGATATCCGTGATGCGCATGCGTAGGAACTCCTCGCGCGAATATCCATATGCGGCAACGGCAGCGGCGTTCACTTCCAGAAACGCCAGCGAATCACGGTCAAAAACGAACATGGGATAAGGGTTGCCGGAAAAGAGCAGTTCGAAATTCGTGTCGCTGGCGGAGGAAATAGGTGCGGCCGGCTTGCTGTGCGCCGCCGGGTGATGCTTCGGTCGTGGTCTGTGGCCGGCAGCCTTCGCGGCCCGGGAGGCGGCTTTCCGTTTGCCGTCGCCCTCAGTTAAACGATTCGGCATGAATCCAAGTACAGCTCGGATAAGGATTTACGCGCGGGTGTGAGGATTATGCCCGCGCCTATTTGTAGCCGCAGGCAGGCGCCCGTACAATGGTACGTTCGTACCAGATCTTCGCCCATCGTGGCGCGGATCCGTGCTGCGTCAAACAGTTGCGCTCCGGGGCACGTCGGGTAATATAAAGAACGGAAAGCCGCCCGGGCTTTCCCGGTAAACATGGATAGAGTCGGCCACGCGGCGAGCGAGATCCCGAGCCTTCGCAGCGATTTCGACGGTGAAGTCGAAGCGATCGTCCAGTCGAATCACGGGGACCCGTTCTGCATTCTGGGGCCGCATTGGGTTGAGCGGGAAGGGCGGCGCTTCCTGGCCGTGCGAGGGTTTCGTCGCTCGGCGATGAAAGCGGAAGTCGTTTGGAAATCCGACGATAGGGATTTCGCGGCGGACCGGATTCACGCGGACGGCTTATTTGAGGCGCTCATCGCGCCGGAATCGGCCGGCCTGCGCGAACGCGACCAAATCGCTCCGGGCTCCTACCGCTGGAGATTCATCTTCGCGGATGGCCGCACGATAGAGACCTTCGATCCCTACGCATTTCCCCCTGTACTGACCGACTACGACCTGTACCTTTCCGGCGAAGGCACCGACCTCCAAAAATACGAGAAGCTTGGCGCGCATTTGCGCGAGATGGCCGGCATCCAGGGCGTACATTTCGGCGTGTGGGCGCCGAATGCGTCGCGCGTGAGTGTAATCGGCGATTTCAACTGGTGGGACGGCAGCACGCATCCAATGCGCATGCGCGGTGAGAGCGGAATCTGGGAGATTTTCATACCTGAACTCGCCCAAGGGACGCTCTACAAATTTGAGGTGCAGTCGCGCTTTGGTCATCATGTGGCCCAGAAAGCCGATCCTTACGGATTCGCTTCGGAGCTGCGCCCTAAGAGCGCGTCGGCGGTCTGGGACATTCATCGCTATGAATGGAACGACTCGGCCTGGCTTTCCGCGCGAGGAGCGCGCGACTGGCTGCATGCGCCGCTCACCATCTATGAAGTACATGCCGGATCGTGGCGCCGCCAGGAGAAGGACGGCTACCGCTGGCTAACCTATCGCGAGCTGGCAGACGAACTGATTCCTTACGCGAGCAAAATGGGCTTCACGCATATCGAGTTGATGCCGATCATGGAACATCCGCTTGACGCGTCGTGGGGTTACCAGACGCTCGGCTATTTCGCGGTGACAAGCCGGTTCGGAACGCCGGACGATTTCAAATATTTCGTCGATCGTTGCCACCAGGAAGGGCTGGGTGTTTTGCTTGATTGGACGCCGGCGCATTTCCCGCGCGATGGGCACGGCCTGGCGTTTTTCGACGGCACGCATCTCTACGAACACGAGGATCCGCGCCTCGGCGCCCATCCCGACTGGGGTACGCTGGTATTCAATTACGGGCGCAACGAGGTCCGTAATTTCCTAATATCGAACGCCCTCTTTTGGATCGGCGAGTACCACATAGACGGCCTGCGCGTGGACGCCGTCGCGTCGATGCTGTATCTCGACTACTCGCGTAATCCAGGCGAATGGATTCCGAATATGCACGGCGGGCGCGAAAATCTCGACGCAATTGCTTTCTTGAAAAGGCTGAATGAAGTGCTGCACGAGCGGTATCCCGGCGCGCTGACGATCGCGGAAGAGTCGACATCGTGGCCGGCGGTTTCGCGCCCGACCTACATCGGTGGCCTGGGCTTCGATTTGAAGTGGAACATGGGCTGGATGAACGA
>JAGWRH010000408.1 GCA_028876695.1 Acidobacteriota bacterium
CCGGCGTGAGCACGACGAGCGTGCAATCGGCGATGCGAACCACTTCGATCTCGCCCTGACCGACACCGACGGTTTCGATAAGGATGATGTCTTTGCCGGCCGCGTCGAGAAGCAGAGCGACGTCGCCGGTGGCCTGCGCGAGACCGCCGAGATAGCCGCGCGTGGCCATCGAGCGGATGAATGTGCCTTCGTCTCCGGCGTGACGCAGCATGCGGATTCGATCGCCGAGGATCGCTCCGCCGGTGAAGGGACTCGACGGATCGACAGCGATGATCCCGACGGTTTTACCCGCGGCGCGGAAATGCGCGGCGAGGCGATCGACGAGCGTGCTTTTGCCTGTGCCAGGCGAGCCGGTGATCCCGATGCGAAACGCGCGGCCGGTATGCGGGAAAAGAAGTTTGAGCAGATCTTCGGCGCCGGACGAGCGATTTTCAATCAAAGTGGCGGCGCGGGAAATGGCCCGCGCGTCACCGGCAAGAATCTTCGCGGCCCAGGTTTCCAGATTGTCCGAAGCAGAGCCCATGTGAAGGTGAAGATAGCATGGGGCAAGGAAAACCGGAGAACAACACTACTTGCGGCGGGCGAGGCAGCCGCCAAGGAGGGCGCTTCGCGCGGATTTTTTATGCCGGAGCCGAAGCGCCGGACGCTCCAGCGCCAAAGCAGATCCCTCGTCGGCCGGACGGCGGCCTCGCTCGGGATGACAACAGTTGTGAGCTCCGAGAAGAGCGCTCGGAGTGCGGGATCAGGCGCCACATCACCGAATAAACCCTTCGCAACGCAACATTGGTTATGTGCAAGCCGATGATCGGGAAAAGCCATCTAGCTACGCTGGCCGGGGGCGCTCGAACCGTTGGAGCCGTGGCCGGAGGCATACTCGTCGTAGGCTTTGATGATGCGCTGGACGAGGCTGTGGCGGACGACGTCGCGCTCGTCGAAATAAACGAGAGCGATGCCGTCGATTTTGCCGACCACGTCGATGGCTTCGACGAGGCCGGAGCGGCGCGAATCGGGAAGATCGATTTGCGTCACATCGCCGGTGATGACCGCTTTGGAATCGAAGCCCAGGCGCGTGAGAAACATCTTCATCTGCTCGCTGGTGGTGTTCTGCGCTTCGTCCAAGATGACGAAGGACTCGTTCAGAGTGCGGCCGCGCATGAAGGCGAGCGGAGCGACTTCGATAATGTCTTTTTCCAGGAAACGCTCGAGCTTATCGGCTTCGAGCAGGTCGTGCAGCGCATCGTAGAGCGGGCGCATATAGGGATCGACTTTTTCCTGCAGCGTTCCGGGAAGAAAGCCGAGGCGCTCGCCGGCTTCGACAGCCGGGCGAGCGAGAATGATGCGATTGACCTGCTTCGAGAGCAGCGCGGCGACGGCCATGGCGACCGCGATGTAAGTTTTTCCCGTGCCGCCGGGACCGATGGCGAAAACCATGTCGTAGTTTTCGAGCGCTTCAATATAGCGCTTCTGATTGGCGCTTTTGGGCGAAACGGTGCGCTTGCCGAAAGCTCGCGAGCGGGTGGGCGAAAACGCGCTGTGCAGAGTGGAGATCGGCTCGTCGGCGGCGGTTTGCAGAAGCGCTTTCACTTCCTGGCTATTGGGGATGTTGCCTTCGCGAACGCGTTCGTTATAGGCGCCGATGAGGCGCGCGGCGCGTTCGACCTGCGCGGGTTCGCCTTCGATTTCGAGGTCGCGATCGCTCAGGTGCGTGGTGACGCGCAGAGTGGATTCAAAAAGCCTGAGATTTTCATCGAGAGTGCCGAAGAGCTCGTTGATGCCTCCGGCGATTCGGACGGTTTGCTTCATTAAGTGTCAAGAAAAGCATAGCGCGGGGCGCGAGGGAGGGTCAAGACGACCTGATCCGCGATTCTTCGAAGCGAAACGCGGGCGTCCCCTGGACGGGAAATTCCGTTTAGCGAAACTGGGCGAAGCGGCGGGTGGCTTCGTCGGCGGCGAGCCCAACGAACTCGACGTAGGCGTGAAGCGCGGCTTCCAGGTCGATTTTACGGCGTTTGCGCTTCCCTTCCCGAAATTCGAGGATGGCGTCGAAGCCGGAGGGATCGGCGCCGGTCCAGGCGGCGATGACGGAGACGGCCTCGCGCCTGGTGCGCGGCTCCGGCTCGCCAGCGGCGGCGATGGCATGACGGAAAAGCGCGCAGAAGCGGCTAACGAACGACAACATGAGATCGAGACGCGCCTTTGGTTTTTCAGGCGCGGCGAGGAGCGCGCGACGAAACTTGAGGCGCTCGCGGTGGAGTTCGCGCTCGACCTGCAGGCGGTGAAGCGCGAGCGGCGGCTGGAAATTTTCGAGCCAATCGGCGCCGAACAGAATGCGGTGGTGGCGCTTGATGTCGAACAGTTCGATGGCGAAAACATGCGCGGAGCGGCGCAGCTCGTCGAAGGTGAAGACCAGGGGCGCGGGATAATCTTCTTCTTCGGTCCACCAGGCGATTGCCGGACGGAGTTGCGCGAGTTCGGCTGAGCCGGTGCGCTCGATGAGGCAGAGGACGTTCAGGTTGGAGTGCTCGGCGGAAAATTCTCCGGCGACGGCAGAGCCGAAGAGAACGACGGACTGGAGATTATCTCCGGCGGCGTCTTTCAGGCGATTCACGAATTCCGCGAGCGTAGTTTCCATTTTCGAGCCGGCGCAGGCGCGATAAAAAAACAATAGCAGAGGCGAGAACCGGCGCGGGAAACGTTCGCGATGGAATGTTACATGCGGCGCATGTCGCTGGAGGTGCCTCCGGCGGCGGGCAAGTAGCAGCGCGTGGTGTAGTCCATCACCATGCGGTCGGCATTGAATCGCCAGCCGAGCGTGCGAATGGCCCGCTTCATGCGTTTGATCCAGCCGCGCGGCAAGCCATCACGATCGCGCTGGTAGAAGAGCGTAACCACTTCATCGTGCAAAACGCGGTAGAGGTTTTCGGCGTCGCGGCGATCGTGCTCGTGCACGTCCGAGTGCGTCCGGCCGTTGCCGATCGCGAAGCCGTTCAGGCCGTCGTAGGCTTCGGCCCACCAGCCATCCAGAATCGAAAGGTTCAGTCCGCCATTGAGAACGACTTTTTGTCCGCTGGTGCCGGAGGCTTCGAATGGGCGGCGCGGATTGTTGAGCCAGACGTCCACGCCTTGGACGAGCTGGCGGCCGACGTTGATGTCGTAATCCTCGATGAAGATAAATTTGTCGGTGAACTGCGGGTTATGCATGAAGCTCATGATGTCCTGCAGCAAGCGCTTGCCGGGCTCGTCGCCCGGATGAGGCTTGCCGGCAAAGATGAACTGCACCGGCCGCTTGGGATCGTTGACGAGCGGCGCCAGCCTCCGCAGGTCGGAGAGGATCAAATTGGCGCGCTTATAGGTGGCGAAGCGGCGCGCGAAGCCGATGGTCAGCGCGTCCGGCCGCAGCGCACGGGAGAGCAGTTGCTGAATTTCTTGCGGTTCGCCGCGGCGCTGGGCTTGTTCGAAAGCACTATTTCGGACGTATTCGAGCAGGCGAGCGCGCAGGTTGAGATGCGCTTCCCAGAGTTCGCCGTCGTCGACCGACTCGATACGCTCCCAGATGCGCGCGTCGCTGCTGTGCTCGTGCCAGCCGACGCCGAGGTGCCGGTCGTAGAGTCGCGACATTTGCGGCGCGAGCCACGAGAGCACATGGACGCCATTGGTGATGTGGCCGATGGGAACGGTGTCTTCGGAGCGGCCGGGGTATAGATCGGCCCACATGGCGCGGGAAACTTCGCCGTGCAGCGCCGAGACGGCGTTGGCCCGCCGAGAAAGCTTCAGGCAGAGCACGGTCATGCAGAACTCTTCCTGCTGGTTGGTGATGTTTTCGCGGCCCAGCCCCATCAACGTGTCGTGGGAAATGCCAAGCTGTTCGCGCAGCGGACCGAGGTGTTCTTCGACCAGTTCGGAACTGAAGCGGTCGTGACCGGCCGGAACCGGCGTATGGGTGGTAAACACGATCTCGCGGAAAGCGCGCGGGACTGCCGCGCCAAAGGACAGACCCTCGTCCTGCATGCGTTCTCGAACGGATTCGAGAGCGGCGAACGCGCTATGCCCTTCGTTGAGGTGAACAACGCCGGGAGTAATGCCCATGGCCGTGAGAGCGCGATAACCTCCCACGCCGAGCAGCAGTTCCTGCCGGATACGCACGCGGCGGTCTCCGCCGTAGAGGCGCGATGTAAGTTCGCGATCCTCGGGAGCATTGCCCTCCACATTCGAATCGAGCAGGAGCAGATCGCAGCGGCCGACGTTGATGCGCCAGACGCGGGCGCGCAGAGTCCCGCGGCGCGTTTCGATCTGCACCATTACGGGCTCGCCGGACTTGCCAATGGCAGGCTGCATCGGCAGTGAGTTCACGTCCGATGCGATGTATTCCTCCTGCTGCCAGCCCGAAAGCTCGACGTGCTGATGGAAATAGCCTTGGCCGTAAAACAGGCCGACGCCGATCAACGGAATGCCCAGATCGGATGCGCTTTTGATGTGATCGCCGGACAGCACTCCGAGGCCGCCGGAATAAATGGGAATCGATTCGTGCAGGCCGAACTCCGCCGAAAAGTAGGCCACTGGCCGCGGACGCAGAACGCCGGCATGCCGCGTGGCCCAGGTCTTGTCCGTCTCGAGATATTCGCGAAGCCGCCGATACGCGTAGTTGACGCGGCTGTGAAGCGCAAGTTCGCCCGCGCGGTGCTCGAGTTGCTCGAGCGGCACTTCCCCGAGCAGCAGAATTGGGTTGTGGCGCAGCTGGTTCCAACGGACAGGATTCAAATCCCGGAAAATGGCGGCGCAATCGGGATCCCAGGTCCACCAGAGATTGCGAGCGAGGGTCCAGAGGCGCTCTTGAAGAGGAGCGATGAACCTGCCCAGCGTGCGGGCCTCGCTGACAATCGGCGCGACCTGGGCGGCCGCTTCAGACAGCATGCGGATCTCTTTTTCGCTGAACGCGCGGCGCTCGACGGTCTGCACGTCCAGCACTCCAAGCAGCACGCCGCGATCGATGAGCGGAACGCCCAGAAACGAGTGATACGATTCTTCGCCGACTTCAGGGAAATATTTGAAGCGCGGATGGCTGGTGACCTCTTCCACCGCGATCGGACGCACTAATTCGGCCACCGAACCGACGAGGCCCTCGGAAATTGCCAGGCGCAGCTTGCCGACGCACTGCGGGCGAAGTCCCACGGTGGCCGCGAGAACAAGATGGCTGCGATCCGGTTCCAGGAGGTACACCGAGCAGACGTCGGTTTGCGAACGCCGGGCGATCAGCGCAACAACCTTGGTGAGGGTCTCCGCGGGCTTGCCGGTATCCTTGGCCAGTTCACGAATTTCATCGATCGTCAGAATGTGGCTATCGATATTCGTGGAGGCCGCGGACGCAGCCGTGCCCAAGGCCTCCGGCTCAGGCAATTTAACGGACAGGTCTTGGGCATTCATCCCCGGTTCACTCTCTATGCGCTTTCTCGCCGCTCACCAACGGGCAAAGCCAGCTTTCGAACGAGTCGACGACGGCGGAACTTAATTTATACCCGATTTCAGTCTGCCTGAGTCGCTCGCGATTTACGAATCATACGCGAGTTCAGTTCCGCCACGAGCGGCTGCCGCTGTTCCAGTATAAGCTCAGGCGAACTGGTACAAATCAGGAGCGTGACGCGTGAGGCGAAAATCGAACGGGAGCAGGGCAACCCTGGGGTGCGAGCGCCGGGCAGGCAGGTGGCGCTCCAAGCGCCTTCGTACCAGCTTCGGCTGTGTCGTATAATAGCAGTATTCGCCTTTCCCAATCGGAGCGAGGGTCAACATGAGCTCACTCATAATCCGAAATTTCATGAGGCAGCAGGGCTTCACGGAAGAGCCCGACAGCGTATGCAATATGCATTTCTCGGGACTCTACTTTCAGCCGAGAATCGTGGGCTCGCTGGTAGTGGTTGGGATCGTTCTGCAATTTTTCTCACCCGTGGCTGCCGCGGCGCTCTATCTTTGCCTGTCGGTCGTGCTGTGGTGGAATGTGAGCCTGCCGAAACTGAATCCCTTCGAGGTTTTCTACAACCGCGCTCTGGCCGCGCCCAAAGGCCGCTCGACGCTTGAACCGGCTCCGGGCCCGCGGAGATTCGCGCAGGCAATGGCGGCGGTATTCATGCTAATTGTCGGGGTAGCGCTGCTCGAAGGCTGGATAATCACCGCGTGGGTGTTCGAGGCCTTGTTAGTGGTGGCGTTTTCCGCGCTGCTTTTCGGAAAGTTCTGCCTGGGGGCTTACATCTATCACTTGCTGCGCGGGCGCGTCGCGTTTGCCAATAGCACGCTGCCCTGGGCGGGACGGCAAAGCCGGGTCAGCCGGAGTTCCGCACCTTGAGGCCTTGCGCGATCGAACTCACCACTTGCCGGTGCTGCGGAGAACGCAGGACATAAAGCCGATCAGGGTAATCAACGATCCTAAGAGAGCCCAGTTCGCAACCAACTCATGCTTCCAATCGATCTTCGGTAGTTTCACGCTGCCTCCCCCGCAAATTCGTAACGGCGTAGTCTAATACAAATGGCGAGAAATCGTGGCACCGAATTTTCGAGCGAGTGAAAGATTTTACATACGTTCATCGGATGCCGCCGCTGAGAGCGGTGAACCATCACGGCTTCGGGGAATAGCCGGCGCGTGTTGCCGCATAACTATGCCAGTGCGATAATGACGCGGTTGACCGAGAGCATCTCGTGCCGGGAAAGCGACTGGGGGTTGCCATGGCTCTGCGAGACGAATGGATCGAAAAACGCGCGTCGGGAATGAACGGGCACGGCCGGAATTTTTCGCAAATGCATTTCGCGCGCCGGGGCGTCATCACCGAGGAGATGGCCTACGTCGCGGTCCGCGAAAAGATTACTCCGGAACTGGTGCGCGACGAAGTGGCCCGCGGCCGCGCCATCATTCCCGCCAATATTCATCACCGCAACCTGGAGCCGATGGGAATCGGCGTTGCGTTCAATTGCAAAATCAACGCGAACATAGGGAACTCCGCCACAACTTCCGATCCGGCGCAGGAACTCGAAAAACTGCATCGCGCCGTGCACTACGGCTCCGATACGGTGATGGACCTCTCGACCGGCGGCGACATTCCTTCGATCCGCAAGGCGATTATCGACGCTTCGCCGGTGCCGATCGGGACCGTGCCGATCTACGAGGCGATTTCGCGGGTGCGACGCGCCGAGGAGCTGAGCATCGAAGTGATGCTGGAGGTGATCGAGGAACAGGCCGAACAGGGCGTGGATTACATGACCATCCACGCGGGCGTGCTGCGCGAGTTTTTGCCGCTGGTGCGAAACCGTATCACCGGCATCGTGAGCCGCGGAGGCGCCCTGCTGGCGCAGTGGATGAGTTTTCACAAGAAGCAAAACTTCCTGTACGAGAATTTCGACGCCATCTGCAAGATTTTCCAAAAACATGACGTGAGCTTCTCGCTGGGCGACGGGCTACGGCCCGGCTGCCTGGCCGATGCCAGCGACGAGGCGCAATTCGCCGAACTGAAAGTGTTGGGCGAACTCACCAAGAAGGCGTGGGAATATGACGTGCAGGTGATGATCGAGGGCCCCGGGCACATTCCGCTCGACCAGATCGAACTGCAGGTGAAGAAAGAAAACGAGTGGTGCTATGAAGCGCCGTTTTACACGCTCGGGCCCCTGGTGACGGATATCGCTCCGGGATACGACCACATCACCAGCGCGATTGGCGCGGCGATGATTGGCTGGCACGGGGCGTCGATGCTCTGCTACGTCACGCCCAAGGAGCATTTGGGATTGCCGAACGCGGATGACGTCCGGCAGGGAGTGATTGCTTACAAAATCGCCGCGCATGCCGCGGACGTGGCGCGGCATCGGCCGGGCGCGCGCGACCGCGACGATGCACTGAGCTACGCGCGCTTCCTTTTCGATTGGAAAAAGCAGTTCTCGCTGTCTCTCGACCCGGAAACCGCGCAAGCCATGCACGACGAGACTTTGCCGGACGATTTCTACAAGGACGCCAAGTTTTGCTCCATGTGCGGACCAAAATTCTGCTCCATGAACGCGACGCAGATTTCCGAGATTTACCAGGGTCTCGACCAAAAAGACCGCGAGGCCAAGTTTGCCGAGTTGCTGGAGAAGGTTGAGGCCGCGCCGGGTGCGAAGAGCACGGCTGCCGGATCGTAGTCGCGAGTCGTCCTTAAACATAAACAACTGAACCGGGAGGGCGGATGGCCTTTGTGCGCGCAGCGAAGACGGGCGCGGTACCGCAGGGAGCGATTGCGGAATTCGAGGTGTCGGGGAAGTCCGTGGCGGTAGCCAACGTGGCGGGTAAGTTCTTCGCCATCAACAGCGTCTGCGTCCATGAAGGCGGACCGCTCGGCGAAGGCGCGCTGAATGGCACGGTGGTGATTTGCCCGTGGCACGCGTGGGAGTACGACGTAACCACGGGAAAAATTGTCGGCAGCCCGGATGGAGCCGAGAGGATCGCCTGCTACCCGGTTGAAATCCGCGGCGATGACATTTACGTGGACGTGGGATGAGCTGAAACCGGTCCGCCCACGGCGAAAATCCGCAAATTCCGATTAGAGGGCGTTTCTTTCTGAGCAGCTTCCGTGTATAGTTCGCGCGGCACTTTCGTCGGATGACCCAAATTCCCCCCAAACCCAGGCGCTGGCTGCTTGCGGTGGACCCACGCGTGTATCACTGGGACACGCTTTTCGTCAAAGGCAAGGAAATGTGGAGGCAGGCGGGCAATAAGCCGGACGCGCTGCGACAGCTCAAGCAGGTCCACAAGGGCGATCGAACTCTTTGCTACCACGGTAAGCCGGAACACTCCGTGTATGCGTTGGCTGAAGTTACCCGCGATCCGTATCCCGACCCGCATGATCCGGAGGCACGCAGGCTGGTGACGGATTTGCGCGCCATCGAGCGCCTGCCCCGCCAGGTGAGCCTGGTGGAGATGCGCGAGGACAAGCTTCTGCGGAAAATCAAATTCCTCAAGAACACGCGTCTCACCATTTGTCCTCTGACGGAGGACGAGTACGCGGAGATTTTGCGGCTCGCAGGAATCGTCGCATCTCCAGGGATTCCTCTTCCCTAGCCGCGCGCTGCCCGCGCTGGTGGCGATCGGATAGCTTCCAGGCGGCTCAATACAGCTACAATCCTCAATCAAGCTCGATTCGAAGCCTTCGAGGCGAATTCTTCGACGGGAAATGCCTGAACTGCCTGAAGTCGAGACCGTTGCGCGCGGTTTGCAGTCCACGCTGCCGGGACGCCGTATCCTGGGCGTCCGCCTGGGCAAAACAGATTTCATCGAAGATCCGGTGGCCCTTGAGCGCGATTTGCCCGGCTGCCGCATTGAGTCGGTGAAGCGTTACGGGAAATTCATGCTGATCGAACTGCAGCCGCGCGATTTGGCCGAGCCGCGATTCTCGCTACAGGTTCACTTGGGGATGACAGGGAGGATGGTCGTTGCCGCGCCGGAGGAGCCTGCCCCTCCGCACACGCATGTGTTTATCGCCCTTGATGACGG
>JAGWRH010000409.1 GCA_028876695.1 Acidobacteriota bacterium
CCGATTCCCGCCGCGGAACGAGCCAGCTCTCCAGGTTTCCGGCATCGGCGATATCCAGTTTCCGGATCCGCCAGTCGGACTCGCGATATTCGAAGATCTCCGCGCGGGCCGCGTCCGACAACGCGAGCGCCCGCTCGCGCAGTAATTTTGCGGTTCCTTCGGGGACAAACAACCGCAACGCCTCGACCGGCTGGCGTTCGGCGCGGCTGCGCGTCCAGTCCAGCCAAAGAATGCCGTGCGCCAGCATTGCTTCCACGGCCGTGGCGTTTTCGTCCGGCGCCATTGCCAGGACGGCGTACGCGCGCCCGCCTTCACGCATCTTTCCACGCGCGTACCAACTGGAAAATGATCGCTGCCGGTCGGGGGCGGCGGTCAGCTTCTCGATGTGCGCGTCGGGAAAGCGCTCGGAAAGGATGCGCTGGAACCGCGCGCGGAATTCCTCGCGGGTGATACGCCCCGCCGAGCGCGGAGAACCGGTGCGGAGAAATTCAATTCGACTGGGGCGCGTGCGGCCAAAGCCCTGGACTTCGAGGACGATCCGATCGGCGGATCGCTCGCGGACACGCAGGATGCGCCGCGTGAGGCTTCTCGCGTCCGACCAAAGATGCACCAGCGAATTTTTGCCCTGGGTGCGCCATTCACAGCGCAGGCCGGAAAGTTCCGCGAGCCACTCGCCATCCTCGCGAACTTCGGCTGGGCCAGAGGCGGCCATCTCCTCCAAGGCGCGGCTCAGATCAGCCCATTCGTTCATAGACAACCGCTCCAACGTTTAGATGACAGTACCGCTACCGCAAAACGAGGCCGGTCACACGGATCGTAGGATACTGCTGATTCCACTCGGCGGGAACATGCTCGAACGTGATCTCAAAATTGAGCTGCTTGCCGGGACCGAGCGGCTGGTCCGCTATGACGCGATGCGTTTCGCGCAGAATCATTTGATTGAAGGGATCGTGAAATTCCACGCGAATTTCCATGGCTTGAATGGTGCGCGAGCCGTCGTTGGAAATTACGCCGTCCAGATACGTGAACTTTTCATTCAGCATATTCGAGGATTCGGAAAGGGCGAGGCTCTGGAAATGGATATTCCCCGCGTAATTTTGCGCCTCGGAGGCGAAGGGCAACTGGGGTACCTGTCCGGGGCGCGCCGGGTGCGACGAACGCGTCACGAACAAAGATATCGCCACGATCGCGGAGACGACGACCACCCCCACTACGAACGCCGCCGGAAATCGGCTGGGTTCTTCCTGTCCGAAATTTCCTGAACTCATGGTGTGTCAGCGCCCGAAAGAAAGCCTCACGATCAACGGTTCCGGCAAACCGGCGCCGCTCATGCGCGCCTGAACGCGCCCAATATCGTACGGAATGCGCCAAAACTCAACCGTGCGGCTTTCGAGATCGGCGATCGCGAAACCGGCGCGAGGATTGCCGTCGCGCGGCTGCCCAACCGAACCCGGATTGATCAAATAGATTGTGTGTTGCTCAAGCGTCATTCGGTACGAGGCGCGGCCCGCGCCGGTGGCGGCGTGCAGCACCTGGAGATCGCTTCCGCAAAGTGTGAAGCCGCCCTGCAGATGCGTGTGGCCGAAGAACGTGATTGGAGTCGAGGAGCTCTTCAACGCCTCGAGCGCGGTTTCCGGAGCGTAGACGTACTCATCTTCGTCGTAAACCGCGCCGTGAGCGATGGAGAAGCCATTCACGGTCTGGGGGCCTTTCGCAAGTCTGCGCAAGTATTCACGGTTTTCAGGCCGCAGCTGCTGGCGCGTCCAAAGGACGGCCGCGCGCGCGATGGGATTGAAATCGTCGATCTCCTCGACGCCGGCGACG
>JAGWRH010000410.1 GCA_028876695.1 Acidobacteriota bacterium
GCGAATGGTGCCACGCAGAACGGGATAACGCACTTCGAGCGCGTCAAGCACCGAGCGCGTGGTTACCGGGCCGGCGACGTCGAGCTGCACTTCGCTATCGACTTTCGCGAGCGTGCGAAGATGCGCGGGAATGACCACGCGAATCATCGCAGCGTTTGCACCTCCACGGAGAAGACCGCCGGGAGATTTTCGGCGATGGGTTGCCAGGTATCGCCGGCGTCCGGCGAGCAATACACCTGGCCGCCGGTGGTGCCGAAATAGACGCCGCAGGAATCGAGCGAATCGACGGCCATGGCATCGCGCAGAACGTTGACATAGCAATCGCGCCGCGGAAGACCCTTGGTGAGAGCCTCCCATTCGTTTCCGCCGGAGCGGCTGCGATAGACCTGCAGCGTGCCGTCGATCGGGAAATGCTGGCTGTCGCTCTTGATGGGCACGACGTAGATCGTTTCGGGCTCGTGCGCGTGCACGTCGATGACGAAGCCGAAATCCGTGGGCAGATTGCCGCTCACTTCACGCCACTGATCGCCGGCATTGTCGGTGCGCATCACGTCCCAGTGCTTTTGCATGAACACGGTGTTGGGCCGCGATGGATGCAGCGCGATGTGGTGAACGCAGTGGCCCACTTCGGCTTCCGGATCGGGAATGTAATTCGATTTCAAACCTTTGTTGATGGGCTTCCAGGTTTTTCCGCCGTCGTCGGTGCGAAACGCGCCGGCGGCGGAAATCGCGATGTACATGCGCTGCGGATCCTTGCCGTCGAGCAGAATGGAGTGCAGACCCATGCCGCCCGCTCCGGGACTCCATTTCGGACCGGTGCCGTGGCCGCGCAAGCCGGAAAGCTCGTGCCAGGAGTGCGCGCCATCGGTGGATCGAAAAAGCGCGGCGTCCTCGACGCCCGCGAAAACCGTGTCTGGATCGTTTAGCGACGGTTCGACGTGCCAGACGCGCTTAAATTCCCAGGGATGCTGCGTGCCGTCGTACCACTGATGCGTGGTGAGCGGCTTGCCGCTTTCGGCGGAAGTGTCGTACACGAATTTATTGCTTGCGCCGGAGGGAAACTCGCCGGGAGCGGGCATCTTTTCGCCGCCGGGCGTTTCCCAGGTCTTGCCGCCGTCGCTGGAACGCTGGATGATCTGGCCGAACCAGCCGCTGGTTTGCGATGCGTAGATGCGATTCGGATCGACCGGCGAACCTTTCATGTGATAAATCTCCCAGCCGGCGAAGAGCGGCTCGCTGACCGTCCAATTCTTGCGCTTGCCGTCGGAAGACAAAATGAATGCGCCCTTGTGGGTGCCGACCAAAACGCGAACGCTGCTCATGTTCTCTCCCCTTTCCGTTTTTAGGTGACGACCCTATGCGATCTTCGGAAATTGTTGCCGCCAATTGCCCGACTGGCTGCCCAATCGGAGGATTGTGAAGTCCGCGAACATTACGCCTCGGTTCCACGCGACCCAACGGCCATCGTGTCGCTTAGAACGGCAGGCGCCATTCACCGTCTACCTGCAAAGCATTCGGATCACCCTGCTGCCATCGGCGGCGCACTTCATCGAGGATCGCCGCGCGGTTTTGAGCCATGACGTCGATGGCCGCGCAGGCCGCGTCGGTTTCTTCGTGGCGAGCGCCCCAAATCAGCAGCTCCAGAAGCACGGGAGCAAGGTCGATGCCTTTCTGCGTTAAACGATACGCGATGCTGCGGGAGTCGCTCGGGTTGCGCTCGCGCACGATGATTCCCGCCGCTTCCAGCTTTCGCAAACGATCCGCCAGAATATTCGTAGCGATCGCTTCGCCCGATCCCTGGAACTGCTTGAAGGTGCGGAACGCGCGCACCATCATGTCGCGCACGATCAGCAAAGACCAGCGATCGCCGAGGATTTCCAGCGAGACGCTGACCGGACAACCGGAACGGCGATTCGGCCTAGGCCTGGTCACGACCCGCGGACGATATCAAAATCACTTTCAACTTGCAAGCGAGATCGATAACCTGAAAGCCGGACGCGATTACGGGAAGAGTTGAACGCGCCGCGAGACGACGGTGACATCGCCATCCTGGGACGGAATCGCAGTCAGGGGCCGAGCATTCAACAGAAACGCGCCCGCAGGAGGCAGCCCAAACGAGCGGTCAATGGCGGTTACCTCAACCATTTTTCCAACTGGCAACGTGAAACTAATGTTGAGGCCCGCGGGCGGCATTCTGGGGCAGGAGTAAGCCGTCCAGCCATTGAAGAACCGCGCGGCGCGCGGACTTTCGGGTTCGACCAGTTGGCCTTCCATGCGCACGCCAGCAACGTTGGAACCCGGCGGGAAAAAAATCGCGCCTTCGGGCGCGGCTCGTTCAGAACGGAGCAATGCGGAGTAGCGGCGGCGATTTCCTTCGACGGAAGAATCGAGGATGGTGAAAGTCGGCGCGGCAAAGTCGAGATGCGGGGCATCGGCGACGAAACTCGCGCGCGTATCCCACGGGAAGGCGCGATGCTCGGCGCGCTGGAACGCGCCGGCAAGTTGAATCGCCGCTTGCAGGCGACCCGAATCGGGATAGACGACCCAACGTGCCATGCCGGAATCGGCGTCCAGCGCATAATCGAAATTCACGCGCTCGGGAGATCGTGCGGAATATGCGGGAACCACCGTGGCGGCGAAGGCAGCGAGCGCGACGGCCGCGAACGGAGTCCAGCGTAGAGAAAAGCCGCCGATTCCGGCGATCTGGCGCAGGTCCGAGCAAAGAGGAAAAAGCGGCGTGACCAGCAGCGCGGCGGCGAGCGCGATGCCCACGAGCGCCTGATTGCCGATGCCTCGATACAACAACAAAATGAGCGGCATTTGAACGATGGCCGAAGCGGCCAGCGGCAGAAGCAACGCGAGATCGCGCGTCCACCTATATTCACGCGGCAACAGCACAGCGGGTAAGCTGGCCACGACGGCTGCGAGCGCAGGTACTAGCACGATGTAGCTCAGACCGGGACTTGCGATGGCGAGGATGATCGAAGCCAGCGCGCCCCAGGCCCACGCGCCGGCCCACAGACCCCAAAATCCAGCAGCGCGTGCGGCCAGAGATCCGCCCGCGATCATCAGGGCGATGCCGAGCAGGGCGAAGGCGATTTCCATCGGCAACGGATACGCGACCCACGCGACCGGTGTGGCGCCGGCAATTGCCAACATTAAGCGAAGAGCCAGGCCCAGGAGTCCGGTGGCGATAAAGATCGCGAGCCACCCGCACGTTCCCCAGAGGATTTGTGAGGCGGCCAAGCGCTTCTTGTAAGCGAGCCACAACGCCTGAGCGATCAGCAAGAAAACGGCGAGGATGGCGAGCGCAAGCGTTCGATTTCCGGGCCATCGCACGATACTTCGGCCGAACACATCGAAATAGACGGCATCTGCATCAGAACCGGCGGGAAAATTTGCGTTCGCGAGAGCGAGAACGGACGCGAGGCCGTTGGCACCCTGATCCTGCAGGCTGGAAAGGCTGAGGTTGCCGAAATTATCGAGCGGAGTGTGGTAAACGGCCACGCGGCCGACAAAAGCGAAGTTCAGGCCCTGGTAACCGGCGTTTTTGAACACGGTGAAATCCGTGTCGTTCGGAAGCAACTTATAAATGGTGTAGAAGATGGAACTGGTCACGTGGTGCGTTGCGTTGCGGGCGTACAAATTGAGCGCCCAGTTGTTGGCGCTGCCGGTTTCGAACATCAGCGCCGGGCCGGAGGCGCCGCGATTATCGAGATTCACATCCGCGCGTATCTGGCGGGCCCACGGATCGGAATAGACAAAGGCGCGGGCGCCAAGCAAACCGGGTTCTTCGCCATCGTCGAGCAGCAGAATGATCGAATGGCGCGGAGGCGGCGTGGATTTCAGCGCGCGCGCGACTTCAAGAACGGAGGCCATGCCGGCGCCGTCGTCGGCATCTCCCGGGCCCGCGGCCACGGAGTCGTAATGCGCGGAGAGCAGGACGGCTCCGCCGGGCTGGGTGCCGTCGAGGCGAGCGAGAATATTGTTCACCGTGGCGCATTGGCCGGAATCGCCGCACGCGAAACCGGTATGCACCGCGGGCTGATATCCGAGGCGGGTGAGCTCGGCGAGGATGCGCCCGCGGACGGCGTCGTTCGCGGAACTGCCGATGGGGTGGGGCATGTCGTCGCCGAGAACGCCATGCAGCATGGCGAGAGCGCGCGCGGCGGAGAATTCGTTGGGCGGTGCGGACGCGGATTTTCCATGCGGCGGATGAAGCGCGAGAAGAGAAAAAGCAATGGCAAGCGTCAAAACGGCTGCACTTGACGCGATGCGGCGAAATGCCGGCTCGGAATTGCGGTTCAACACCATCGCTCAGTGCGCGCCATGCTAGGCCGCGGCCTCGGCTTAGTCAACCACTCCAAAGTACTGGCGATCGCACGCTGCGGCAACGAGCGCTTCGGAAATTTCGCGGAGGAATGATGGCGCGGGCGCGGTGTTAACCGGTCGCCGGCGCTGACCCGTGCCATGAATGATCGCGCTGCGCTACTTAGATCGAACTTTTTGCCATGAAGGATGCATGTTTGCGGAAGCAGCAAAAAATCGTCACCGAACGTGAAAACGCGGCTTTACACGTTGCGGGCGCCGTGTTAAGTTTTGATCCCGTAACCGCCGATCCGGTAGCGCCAGGCGGAAGGGCCATCGATCATCGTCCCTCCCAACGTTTCTGTCCCGGAGCACTTCCTTACCAAAACAAGACTGACGCATCTTCTGCGGCAAGCGCGGCAGGAGCTGAGCGAGCGAGGGGCTGGTGCTAAAACTTCGTAAAGTCGAGCTTTTCGGCTTTAAGTCGTTCTGCGAGAAGACTCCCATTACATTTAGCGGCAGCGGGATCACGTGCATCGTGGGCCCGAACGGGTGCGGGAAATCGAATGTGGTGGACGCGGTCACGTGGGTGCTGGGCGAGCAGAGCCACAAAATGCTGCGCGCGGAGCGGATGTCAGACTGCATTTTCAACGGCACAGCCAAGCGGCCGCCGCTGGGAATGGCGGAAGTGACGCTGACCTTGGTCGATCCCGAGCTTTCCGAGGCTGTGGCAAAGGTAATCGACGGGCAGCAAGACACGCCAGCCGCTCCCGGCGAACATGCCGATCGGACGGTCATTTCCGAAGCGCAGAGCGACGAATTTGAGACGCCCGGGCTCGATACCGAAGGTGCGGAAGCGGGCGCGCCGGCAGACATCATCGAAGCGGACGGCGAACCGGCCGCGGGCAAGCGCAAATCCGGGCGCAAGCGCGGCGAAGCGAAGCCCTCGATTCGCCTGCGGCCCGGCGAGGTGGTGGTCGGGCGCAGGTTGTATCGGTCGGGGCAGAGCGAGTATTTGATCAACGGCCGCGTGGCGCGGCTCCGCGACGTACAGGAAATTTTCATGGGCATCGGATTGGGTCCAGACACTTACGCCATCATCGAGCAGGGCCGCATCGGGCAGGTGTTGAACTCCAAGCCGATGGACCGGCGCGCCATCATCGAAGAAGCCGCCGGGATCACCATGTACAAGACGAAGCGGCGGCTGGCGGAGGCCAAGCTGGAAGCGTCCAAGATCAATCTTTCGCGCGTGCACGACATTCTGGTGGAAGTCGAAAAGCAGGTTGCATCGCTGAAGCGGCAGGCGTCCAAGGCGCGGCGTTACGCGGAAATTCGCGACCAGATGCGCGGCTTGCTGCGCGTGGTGCTGGCGAGCAAATCGCAGCATCTGGATAGCGAAGCGGCGCGGCTGGAAAACCTCCTGCGCGAAATGGACGCCGCGGAGGCACGCGACGCACACGCCGTGGAGGAAATGAGCGGCGAGCAGGAGCGGCTGACCGCGCGCACCTACGAACTCGAAGGCGAACTGCGTCAGATTCACAACATGCTGGGGCAGACCGCGCTCGATCTGGACCGCGCGGAAAATCGCATTACGTTCAATCGCGAACAAGCGGCGCAGCTTGAGGCACGCATGAACGCATTGGCCGCGGAAACGGATCTGGCCGCGGCGCAGGCGTCCGAGCTCGCCGCGCACATCGACGAGCAGCGCGCGCTCGTGGCCGCGCAGCGCGATCAAGCGGCGCGCCTGGAAGCGGCGCTCCGGGAATCGTCCGAACGGGTTTCGGGCAGCGTGGCCGAGCAGGCGGCGCTCGAATCGCGGATCGCGCAGCTGCGCGACTTGGCCGCGGGGTTGGCGGAGGAGTCCGCGCGCGCGCGGGCGGAGTCCTTGCAAGCGGAAGACGTAGCCGCGCGGCACACCGCGGCGGAAGCACAGCGGGCCGAAGCGTTGCGTGCCATCGAGGAAGAATGCGCCACACTCGAGGCCCGAGCCGGAAGCGCGCAGGCGGCCTTCTCCGATGCCGAGAATCAGTCGCGCCAATTGGCGGCGATGGTTCTGGAGGGGCAATCGCGAATCGGCGCGTTGCGGCGATCGCACCATGAGACGAGCGCGCAACTCGAACGCGTGCGCCAGGATCTTTCAGCCGAACGAGCGCGTCAAGCTTCACTCGAGCGGATTTTGAGCGAGCGGACGTACACGGCCGACGCGGTGCAAAAGCTGTTTGGCGCGAGCGGAACGGGCGCGAGCCAGTTTGCCACGGCCGGTGGATTCCGCGCGGTTGGTTTGCTCGCCGATTACGCGGAAGTACGCGAGGAGTTCGAGTGCGCCGTCGAGCAGTTCCTGCGGGAGGAGCTCGAATACGTGGTAGTCGAGACGTTCGACCACGCGCGCGCCGGCGTGGCGCTGCTCCGCGACGAGATGGGCGGGCGCGCCACATTTTTCGTGGATTCGTTGCGAAGCCTGAATATCGAAACGCCGGAGGCGGACGCGGAGATGCCGCTTGCGCCGGGCGTGCTGGCGCGGCTCGACCGTCTGGTGGAATTTCGCGACCCCCTGGGCCCGGCGACGAAATACTTCCTCACGAAATTGCGCACCGCGTACGTGGTGGAATCCCCGGAAGTCGCGGAGCTCATGGCGCGCGAAAATCCGCACAGCTATTTTTTGACGGCCGACGGAACGTGCTATCACGGCCGCATGGTTTCCGGTGGACGGAAGAATGAAGCCGGACCGCTGGCGTTGAAGCGCGAACTGCGGCACCACGAATCCGAAGCGGCGTGTCTGGAACGCACCGTCGAAGAGCAACAGCTTGCGCTCGCCGCGCTCACGGCGGAAATTGCCTCGGCGGAATCGCGTTTATCGCAGGCAACCGCGCAGCATTTGGAAGCGGAGAAAGCTTTGGTTGCCGCGGCGCATCGGCGCGATCAGGCGCGCAGCGATTTCTCGCGCACCGGCCAGCAACTGGAGGCAGGGCGCGAAGAGATCGCGCGCCTGCGAGCGGAAGCGGAAGCAGCCCGGGAGCGCGCCGAGCGCCTTCGAGCCGAGCACTCCACGGCGCTGAACGCGCGTTCGCGGGCGGAAGCGGAGGGCGCCGTCGCGGCCGGGAAGCTCGCGACGATGCGGCAGGATCTGCACTCGCTGCAGGAGCGCGTGGCTGCCGGCGAAGGAAGTGCCGGCGATGCGCTCAGTGACTGGCGGGCGGCGGAAGACGAGATCGAGGAGGAAGAGGCCGCTCGCAGCGACCTGATTCAGAGGTCTGCACCCAACTCTATGCTTGTAACTGCCGATAAATAATCGCGCCAGCGGTCATGTAAGTTCCGTGTCACACCGTCTGAGAATCCGCCATCATGAGATAAGCATACCCTGAAGTCCCGGCTTCGGGTCGCAAGCCGA
>JAGWRH010000411.1 GCA_028876695.1 Acidobacteriota bacterium
AACCGTTTCCGGTGTACCAGATTCCGCTGCGAGCGGGGATGAGCATCGGCATGATGCTGATCAGCGTTGAGCTGCTGATGATGATGATCATTTTGCTGTTCGTGCCGGGCAGCTACGCGGGGCCGTGCTTCATCGGGTTCGCCATCGGCGAATCGCTGGGCGCGGCGGCGCTGCGCATCGCGGGCGGCATCTTCACCAAAATCGCCGACATCGGCGCGGATTTGATGAAGATCGTGTTCAAAATTAAGGAAGACGACGCGCGCAACCCCGGCGTGATCGCCGATTGCACGGGTGACAATGCGGGCGACTCGGTAGGCCCAAGCGCGGACGGATTCGAGACCTACGGCGTGACGGGCGTGGCGCTGATCACGTTCATTTTGCTGGGCGTGAAGAGTCCAGCGGTGCAGGTGGAACTGCTGGTATGGATTTTCGTGATGCGCATCGCCATGCTGGTGGCGGCCGCGGCGGCGTACTTCATCAACAACGTGATCGCCAAAGCGCGTTATGGCAACGCCAAGGAGATGAATTTCGAGTCGCCGCTGACTTCGCTGGTGTGGATTACTTCGCTCGTGTCCATCGGCCTGACCTATCTGGTCTCCTACTACACCATCCCCGACGTGGGCGGCGACCTATCGCAGTGGTGGAAGCTATCGACGATCATTTCCTGCGGGACGCTGGCGGGCGCGATCATCCCGGAACTGGTGAAGGTGTTCACTTCCACGGAATCGCGGCACGTGCGCGAAGTGGTGACTTCGGCGCGAGAAGGCGGCGCATCGCTGGGAATCTTATCGGGATTCGTGGCCGGGAACTTCTCGGCGTACTACCTCGGCCTGGTAATGGTGATCCTGATGGCGGTGGGCTATCTGGTGAGCCTTGGCGGACTTGGCAGCCTGATGGTGGCAGCGCCGGTGTTCGCGTTTGGACTGGTGGCGTTCGGATTCCTGGGAATGGGACCGGTGACGATCGCGGTCGATTCGTACGGGCCGGTGACGGACAACGCGCAATCGATCTACGAGCTTTCGCTGATCGAGCAGGTGCCCGACGTCAAGGCCGAGCTGAAGCGCGATTACAACATGGACGTGAACTTCGAGCGCGCCAAGGACCTGCTCGAAGCAAACGATGGCGCAGGCAACACGTTTAAGGCCACGGCCAAACCGGTGCTGATCGGCACAGCGGTGGTCGGCGCGACCACGATGATTTTCTCGATCATCATCGCGCTGACGAACGGCATCACCACGAATGTGGACAAGCTCTCCCTGCTGCATGCTCCTTTCGTGCTGGGACTCATCACCGGAGGCGCCATCGTTTATTGGTTTACCGGCGCTTCCACACAGGCAGTGACCACCGGCGCCTATCGCGCGGTGGAGTTCATCAAAGCAAATATCCGACTGGAAGGCACCGAGAAGGCGTCGATCAGCGACAGCAAGAAAGTGGTGGGAATTTGCACGGTGTACGCGCAAAAGGGCATGTGGAATATCTTCTTCGCCGTGTTTTTCGCCGCGCTGGCGTTTGCGTTCGTCGAGCCCTTCTTCTTCATCGGCTACCTGATCTCTATCGCGGCGTTCGGCCTGTACCAGGCGATCTTCATGGCCAATGCCGGCGGCGCATGGGACAACGCCAAGAAGATCGTGGAAGTGGAGCTGAAGCAGAAAGGCACGGCGCTTCATGACGCGACCGTGATAGGCGATACGGTGGGCGACCCGTTCAAAGACACATCGTCCGTGGCCCTCAACCCGGTGATTAAGTTCTCCACGCTTTTCGGGCTGCTGGCGGTAGAGTTGGCGGTAGAGCTGGCATCGAAGAACGCGGCGCTAACGCACATCCTAGCCGGCGTGTTCTTCCTCATTTCGTTCTTCTTCATCTACCGGTCGTTCTTCGGCATGCGGATCCGAATTGCCAAGGAGAGCAAGCAGGCGGAGACGCGCGAGAAGGTGGGAGTGTAGCATCTGCGCGGACGTTCACGGCTAGCTCGCAAATTAAAAGGGGAGGGCTGATGCCCTCGCTTTTTTTGTCTGAAGCTCTCTGAAATAGAACCAATTGGCCTCTCTTTACGTCGAATCAGCATGCATAAAAACAGGGTGCGAGTTGTATCGGCGATGTCGATTGCACTCGTGCTGGCTGTTGTTTGCTGGTTCGCTGCGTCGAGACCGCGGCAGGATGCTCAGGCGCGCGCCAGTGCGCAAGATGCGGTTTACGAGGTGGTCGTACGCGACGCATTCGCCTCGATGCACTCCAAGGCAACCGAACTTGTTTTCGACGAAAATCTCAACACTGGCATCGATCCTGCATCTGGATCGAGCCCGAAAGATGCCTGTATGGAAGCTGTTCAACAGGAGATCAGCCGACATCGTTACGAGCCCATACTCAACACGATTGCTGATAAAGCTTACCGCCTAATTGCCCGTGGAGCGGGCGACTACTCGATACGAGCAGATACGATTCAAGATTTCGCAAAACAGGTTTGCATTGGCGGTCGTCTTCCAGAAACATTCCACACGGACCTTCCTCGGACCTTCATATCGCCTGACTCGATCGCTTTCGATTTCATCGAGGGGCCTGACGGGACCAAGAGCCCCGAAATCTTCAAACAGGTCTACCCGGGAGCCAGTGGGATCATTTCACTTTCGCGCGTTGGATTTGATTCTCGTCAAGATGAGGCGATGGTGTCCACTTCATTCGTCTGCGGGGGCCTTTGTGGTGACGGCCATGTTTACGTTCTCCGGAAAAAATCGGGACGATGGAGCGTAGTGAACGCGTGGTTGGAATGGATATCGTAACCGCTGCACGGCGACAACGGGATCCTCAGTTTATGGGCTAGCCGGTACCTTGGATGAGGGAGCCGTCGGTGGTGCGCATTTCGTTGGGGCGTTCGTCGGTGATGGGATGCTTGGCGGCGAGGGCTTCGTCCACTTCAATTCCCCACCCCGGATTTTCATTAATCCAGGCATAGCCGTCCTTCACTTGCAGGCAGCCGCGGAAAATATCCTGGACGAGCGGCGTGTAGTCGAAATGCTCGTGGATGCCAAAATTCGGATTGGTGAGGTCGAGGGTCAAATTGGTCATGTGGCCCACGGGAGAACACGGGGCGCCGTGCCAAGCGAACTTGACTTCGAAATTCGCGGCGAAAGAGGTGATTTTCCGTGCCGCGGTGAAGCCGCCGATGTGCGGCACCTGGTGACGGACGTAGTCGATCAGGCGGTCTTGAACGAGCGGCTGCCATTCGTGCGGGTTGTTCCAAAGCTCGCCGATGGCGAGCGGCGTGGTGCATTGCGCGCGGACGATGCGGTAGTGGCCGGCTTCTTCGGGCGGAAATAAATCCTCGCAATAAAACAGATTGAATTGCTCGAGCTCCCTGGCGAATTCGGTGGCGCGGATGCTATCGAGCAGCGAGTGCACATCCACGCCGAGGCCGATTTCGGGCGGCATCTCTTCGCGGAAAGCCGCGAATGCGGTGAGGATGCGGCGAATTTCTTTCTCGCGGTCGAAGGGCACGGAGCCGTCGTCAAATTTCGGCTGGCCGTAAATGGTGTTGGTGGCAGCGTCGCGAACAAACATGGCGACGAGCAGATTGCGGCAGCCCGCGGCAACAAGTTTCCGCGAATTTTCGACGAGCAACTTGCCGGGGTCCTGATCGGGGCGCCCCATGCCGACGTGGAGGTAGATGTCGGCGGCCTCGCGCACTTTTCCGCCGACCAGTTGATAGACGGGCATGCCGGCCAGGCGGCCTTTGATGTCCCAGAGCGCGTCGCAGAGGCCGCCAATGGCGGAGTTCTGCACCGCGTCATTTTTGTAGTAGGAGCTGAGGTAGCAGAGCCGCCAAATCTGCTCGATGCGGTCGGTGGTGCGGCCGAGGACGAGCGGCTTGAGATACTGGTCAACCATCGGGCGAATCAGTTTGGAGCGGCCGCCGGGAAAGGAGATGGTCGCGCAGCCGTAACCGTGAAGGCCCGGTTGATCGGTGGTGACTTTCACGACGGTTGAGTCGTTCGGGCCGCCGCCTCCGACTTCAATCACCGAGATGTCTTGAATGCGCGGAGCGGGCATGCCGCGCGTGGCGCGCTCGACGGCCGCTACGGCTTGTTGCTGCCGAGGCGACGAAGCGGCCTCAGCAAGTGGTCCGCGGAACAATGCGGCCACGGCGGCGCCTCCGCCGAGAAGCGCGGACTTCAGCAACTTGCGCCGATTTTGACGATTCATTGCAGAATGGGCCCGGTTTTCGCGCTCAGGATTCGAAGTGCTCATAGGAACCTCGACGTACAGCGATAGAACGGCGCGATTGTAACCGCAATTTTCCCTTTGGGTGGAAAGGAAAGTGGCTGGGCATTAAAAGCAGACCCTTCGCGGAGCCGCTTTTGGGCTGCGAAATGGCAATGGCAGGACGCAGGCGATGGGATTCGGGCGCGGCCAACGGAACTACGACGTTTGGGCATCCCCGGCGGCTCTCGAATGAAACATTTTCGGCCGAAACAGCGTATCTTCACGCAGAGAGGTGCATATGACGAATGGCGGAGTTCCGCGGCGGCGGCACTCGATTGCCGGCCCGGTGATCCTGATCGCGCTGGGACTGATTTTCCTGGTGTGGGAATTCAGACCCGGCGCCGATCCGTGGTGGATCATTTGGCATTACTGGCCGCTGATTTTGATCTTCGTTGGCATCGGAAAAATCTGGGATAGCTATTGGGAGAAGGGCCATCCCGAGGGCAGCGCGATTACGGGAGTGTCGATTGCGTGGATCGCGCTGCTGGCGCTTTTCGTGTACGCGCTATGGCACGGCGGCGCGTACGGGAACGGAACGCGCAGCGCGTGGTGGGGAGGCGATTTCGGGCGCGACTTTGGCCGGGATTGGGGCCGGGATTGGGGCCGGGATTGGGGGCGCAACGCCGGGAGAAGCGGGCAGCACTTCAGCAAATCGATCGAACTGCAGGGCGCGAAATCGGTAAACGTGCACGTGCAAATGCCCGCCGGCCAATTGCGATTGGACGGCGGAGCGAGCAAATTGCTGGACGGCAATTTCCGGTACGATGGTTGGCAGGGCGACCCGCAGGTGAATTACACGGTGAGCGGCGGGCGTGGCGATCTGCAAATCACACAAAGCGGAAACTCGTCGCATATCGGAAACGCGTACAACGACTGGCGGCTGCAATTCGGCGGCGGGGCGCCGATG
>JAGWRH010000412.1 GCA_028876695.1 Acidobacteriota bacterium
ATGAAATCGCCGAGATGCGAATCTTCCTCTTCGCCGATCGGGGTTTCGAGCGAGATCGGTTCCTGGGCGATTTTCAGGATCTTGCGGACTTTCGCCACGGCGATGTCCATGCGCTTGGCGATTTCCTCGGACGTGGGCTCGCGGCCGAGCTCCTGCACCAACTGGCGCTGCGTGCGCACCAGTTTATTGATCGTCTCGATCATGTGCACGGGGATGCGGATGGTCCGCGCCTGATCGGCGATCGCGCGCGTGATGGCCTGGCGAATCCACCAAGTGGCATAGGTCGAGAACTTGTATCCGCGGCGCCACTCGAATTTGTCCACGGCCTTCATCAAGCCGATGTTGCCTTCCTGGATCAGATCGAGGAACTGCAGGCCGCGATTGGTGTATTTCTTCGCGATGGAGACGACCAACCGAAGGTTCGCCTCGATCAGCTCCTTTTTCGCCTGTTCGGCCTCCGCTTCGCCTCGAAGAATCACCTGCAGGGCGCGCTTGAGCTCCGTGGGGCTGACTTCGCTGGCGACCTCGATTTCCGCAAGCTCCTGGCGGCGCGCCTTCAAATCCCGGCGAGCCTCGGCCTGAACCTCGGCTTTCGATACTTCCACTCGGCGCTCGAGCTTGCCCAGTTCGCGTTCGAGAGCGTGCATGCGCTCGACGGTCTGGTGGATCTTATCGATCAGGCGCTTCTTTTCGAGCGGATTGAAATCGATCTCGCGAATCAAAAGAGAGACTTCGATGCGGGTGCGCGCAACGGCGTAGCGCGCGCGCAGAAAGGGGCGCTTCTTCGCCTTCGGCGTGCGCTCGAGTTTCCCGGCCAGCTTCAGCGCCTGCAGATACAGCTTGCCGATCTTGTCGATGCGCTTGAGCGTCTCGTCCGTCTTGGCCTTGATTTTTTCTTCGGTAAGCTCTTCATCGTCGAACTGAACGATTTCCTTGATCGAGCGAGCGCCTTCGCGAAGGTCTTCGCCGACTTGCAGTAGCTCTTTGATGATGAGCGGGGCGCGAGATATCGTTTTCAGCACCAGCAACTGGCCGCGCTCGATGCGCTTGGCGATTGCCACTTCGCCTTCGCGCGTCAGCAGCGGGACTGTGCCCATCTCGCGCAGATACATCCGCACCGGGTCGTTGGTCTTCTCCAGCGTTCCCGGCGTGAGATCCAGATCGCCGTCTTCCGAGGCGGCCTCTTCCTTGCTGGGTTCCGCGCCGTCGCTGGACTCGGCGGCAGCGAGCGCCGCTTTCGCGGTCGAAAGGTCTTCGTACACATCGATGCCGTAGCGCTCAAACGTCGAGAGCAGGTCGTCGATTTCTTCCGAGGAATGCACCTCCGCCGGCAGCAGATCGTTGACCTCGTCATAGAGCAGGTAACCCCGCTCCTTGCCCATGGCGATGAGGTGTCGTACCTGATCGTATTTTTCTTCCAATGCCAAAGTCACGCGTGTTCCCCCTGTAATCCCGGGCACGTTTGCGGGACTCCCGAAATGCGCGGGCACCGGGTACGTACGACCCGGCTAAGAATCTCTTTAGTTTCTATTTGGACGGATGAGAGAGACGAATCCCTGAACCAAGCCCCGAAATGCGCCACCTGCGCCGAACTTGCCCACATCGGCAAACTCACAATATTTGGATGCACCTCTACGGATGCCCGTTTCCTCTGAAACCCTACAATGATACACCGTCGGTCATAAAACCGTCAACGCAGCGCCCCCTATCTGGCAATACCCGTGGTCTTCCGGGCCAGACTAGAGTTTACACCGACTAGAAGACCGGGCCTGGCCGCATATCAGTGGCAAGCGCGGATGCCCTGCTTTTCGAAATACTTCTGGTGATATTCCTCGGCCCGGTAAAATTCGCCGGCTGGAACAACTTGAGTGACGATCGGCCGCTTGAACACCCCAGCTTTTTCCAGAGCTGCCTTGGCGGCGCGCGCCTCCGTTTCCTGCGCTTCGTCCTGATAGAAGATCGCCGAGCGATATTGCGTGCCGAAGTCGGGACCTTGCCTGTTCAGCTGTGTGGGATCGTGAGCTTGGAAAAACGCCGCAAGCAGCTCTCGATACGAGACTTGCGCCGGATCAAATTCCAACTCGACGGCCTCGGCGTGTCCTGTATCGCCGGCGCAAACTTCCCTGTACGTGGGGCTTGCTTTCGTGCCGCCGGTATAACCGACCGTCGTCGACTGGACGCCTTTTAACTGCCGGAACGCGTCCTCGACGCCCCAAAAACATCCCGCCGCGAACGTTGCCTTCGCCATGATCTCGGAACCCCCTTCGTTTCTCGCGGCTACATGGTGCCACGGACCCGCGCTTCCGTGAAACACCCCTATAACGATTGGATACACAAGATTGCGAATGGTTGCAGCGGGCGGCGGGCGATTCCGGCTGCTATTCGGCCTGGAAAGAGTAGTTCAACGCACTCCCGGAATGCACTGAAAAAATCCGGCTCAGAACGTCCGGAATCTCGAAAACGGCTCGATTCGCAAGCAAAGCGGTCTTGCGGCGGTATCGCGCGAGTGCCCCCGGCTCGGACATGTCGGCGATGGCCCGGTCAACGCGACGAAAGTTAGGAAGCACCAAACCCACCTGATTTTCGGTGATCCATTTGGCGTTGTAGCGCTCTTGGGGCAGCGTCCATGCGTTGCATTCGACAATCACCGGCAAACGCATCGCCAGCGCCTCGCTGACGCTTCCAGGACCGGGCTTGCCGATGAAGAAGTCGGCTAATTGCATGTAGTGGTTGACACCTGTCGTAAAGCCTTCGACGAATCGCCGCCTGCGGGATCTGCCCAGCCTCAGAGCAGCCGCAATTTCTTCATTTTTTCCGCAAATGTAGATCATCTGCACGTCGAGTTTCGAGGATTCGATCCGCTCGGCGATCTGCAGCATGGCGCGCGAACCGTGGCCGCCAAAGAGGACGAGCCCCGTCGGCATGTCCGGCAGCAGGCCAAGACGCTCGCGTTCGGTAGTGGGGTTTTCGATCCGAGCTTCGTAAAAGCGCGGATGAAGGATCATGCCGGAAACGCGGAAGATGCAATCATCCGAATGTCCCAGCGATTTTGCTTGCTGTATAGCGCGGTCCGTTCCGCAGACGACGTACTGGCGCTGCCGCTCGATCCAAAAGTGCGGCGGGTAATCGGCGAGATCGGTTAGCACCGTCACGAATGGCCGGCCAGGACAGGCTCGCGCGTAACTTTCGCAGAGTACGCGATTGAAATGCGGAACAAAAGATACGACCATGTCCGGTTGCGTTTCCTGCCAATGCGCCTCAAGCATCCGCACGGTCGAACCGTGGTACAGCCGGATCACGCATTGCAGCACGCGCATCAGCTGGGGGCTACCCAGCGTCCATCCGTTGCGCAGCATCGTGTTGTAGAAGTCCTGGATTCGGATTCCCGCGTATTTCTGCAGGATGTCCAGCTGATCGAGGAGCTCTTGCAGGTTGGTGAGATCGACCGTCCAGGGCCGCCGCTGGCTTTCAATCTCCATTTGTAATGCAGTCGCAGCGGCCCGGTGGCCGCCTCCGGCGTCGAAAAAGATGAACTCAATCCTGCGCGGACATGGTGGCTCCATCCGCGCCAGCCTGGCATCCCTCCATAAATGGAATGTTGCAACACGGTTAAAGTTCAAAGTGCCGTGCTGAATCAGTTAAATGGTTGATTTTACCGCACTTACAGAATCTTCTTCCCGTTGTCATACCTGAGTAACGCTGTGAATTTACTGTGGAAATCATGAGATGCGACATGCACGTCCACTCGTATTTTTCAGGTCCTTGCACGACGCTTTTCGTCCGTGCCTTTTGCCGCGAGAGTTACAGCGATCCGGAGAATATTTTGGAGGCATTACGGCGCCGCAACATGAATCTATTCACGCTGACCGATCACGACTCGATCGATGGAGCGGAAAAACTTCGCCGGTATCCGGAGTTCTTCCTGAGCGAGGAGCTGACGTGCCACATGCCCAGCGGTACGGAAGTCCATATCGGAGTTTACGACTTCCATG
>JAGWRH010000413.1 GCA_028876695.1 Acidobacteriota bacterium
GCGAAACGCTCGCCGGCTCCGCCTCAGCCAGCAAAGTTTTCAGCTCCTCGGGCATTTCCGGTCGTGGGACCTCGAACAAAGCCATCTCTCCGCGCCGGTTTGCGATCACGTGATTCTTCTGGCCCCAGGCGTCTTCCGTCTTCGGAAAATCCAGGCGGCTGTGCGCGCCACGGCTTTCCTTTCGCGCCAGCGCGGCATGCGTGCACGCTTCCGATACGATCAGCATATTGCGCACGTCCTGCGATAAATGCCAGCCGGGGTTATACAAACGCGATCCTTCCACGCGCATGCGGTTGCTGCGCGCTTTCAGCTGCTCGAGGTGCTCTAGAGCCTTTTTCAGGTCCTCTTCATTGCGAAAGATGCCGACCAGCTGCTGCATGGTTTCCTGCAAATCGTGGTGAATCTGGTAGGGGCTTTCGCCGCCGGCCTGCCCAAATGGCGCCAGCAACTCACGCTCGGTCTCGTCAATCTGGCTCTGGTCGAGCGCCGGAGCGGCAACTTTCCGAGCGTGCTCGGCGGCCGCAAGACCTGCGCGGCGGCCAAACACCAGCAAGTCCGAAAGCGAATTCCCTCCCAGCCGGTTTGCTCCATGCAAGCCGGCAGCCGCTTCACCGGCTGCAAAGAGCCCGGCGATTGACGACTGCCCCGTCTCGGCCTCCACGCGAATCCCGCCCATTACGTAGTGGCACGTCGGACCCACCTCCATCGGGCCCTTGGTGATATCCACGTCGGCCAGTTCCTTGAACTGGTGATACATCGAGGGCAGCTTGCGGATCACGTACTCGGCCGGCTTGTGAGAAATGTCCAAAAATGCGCCGCCGTGCGGACTCCCGCGGCCCTCGCGCACTTCCGTGTAGATTGATCGCGCCACCACGTCGCGCGTGGAAAGTTCCATGCGCTTCGGGTCGTACTTCTCCATGAAGCGCTCGCCGTTTTTATTGCGCAGGATTCCGCCCTCGCCGCGGACCGCCTCGGTCACCAAAATGCCCTGCACCCCCGGCGGCCAGACCATCCCGGTCGGATGGAACTGCACGAACTCCATATCCAGCAGCTCCGCGCCCGCCTGATACGCCAGCGCCATGCCGTCGCCCGTGCATTCCCACGAATTCGACGTGATCTTCCAGCATTTGCCGATGCCGCCGGTCGAAATCACGACCGACTTCGCTCGGAAAATCACAAACCGGCCCGATTCACGCCAGTAGCCGAACGCCCCGGCCACGCGATCGCCATCCTTAAGCAATCGCGCGATGGTACATTCCATGTACACGTCAAAGCCCATCTGCACACCGCGATCCTGCAGCGTGCGAATCATTTCGAGGCCGGTGCGGTCGCCCACGTGGCAGAGCCGCTTGTACGTATGCCCACCGAACGCCCGCTGCAGGATGTCGCCATTATCCGTGCGATCAAAGAGCGCGCCCCACTGCTCGAGTTCGCGCGCGCGGTCCGGCGACTCCTGTGCGTGCAGTTGCGCCATGCGCCAGTTGTTCAAGAATTTTCCGCCGCGCATGGTGTCGCGGAAATGCGTCTTCCAGTCGTCGGCCTTATCCACGTTGCCCATCGCCGCGGCAAGCCCGCCCTCCGCCATCACCGTGTGCGCCTTGCCGAGAAGCGATTTGCAGACCACCGCGACGCGCGCGCCGCGCGCCAGCGCTTCGATGGCCGCGCGCAAACCCGCGCCGCCCGCGCCTATGATCAGCACGTCGTATTCGTGGCTTTCGTATTTCGCATTCACAGGAGTCGAATGTCCTTAATGGTTCCGGCGGCCACCAGCCGGATGTAAAGGTCCGTCAGCGCCACCGAGATCATGCTGACCCATGCCCAAAACATATGATGCTCGTTGAGTCGCGTCACTCCTCGCCAGGCCCCATGGCGGGTTACCGCCGCCGCGCTGCAGGAAAAACAATCCAATCGTCCGCCAGCCAGGTGCCGGAATGAATGGCAGCCGAAAGTGTAGCCTGTTAGCAAAATAATGTTCACCAGCATGGCCACCGTGCCGACGCCTAAGCCAATTCCATTCGGAAAAAAGAACGCGCGAATCGCGTCGTACCAAAGGAAAGCCAGAAATACGAGCGCGATCACAAAAAAGTAGCGGTGCACGTTTTGAAGGATATAAGGAAAGGAGGTCTCGCCGCAGTAGCCGCTCGATTTCTTTTCTCCCACCGCGCACGCCGGCGGATCGACAAAAAATCCGCGGTAATACGCCTTACGATAGTAGTAACACGTCATTCGAAAGCCGAGCGGGCCCCACAAAATCAAGACGGCCGGCGAGATGACCCGTGGCAGCCAATGATGCTGCGGGTCGATCAGCGGCGAATAAAAAGGCGAAAGATACGGATCGGTCCAGTAATAGTCGCCCGCGAGCGCACGCCACGTCGTATAAATTGCGAACACGCTCATCACGATGACAAACGGCCAGTTCTCCAGCCACCACGCATCGCGCCGCTCCGTGCGCGGGCGGCGCGTTTCCGGCACGGTCGCCAGAGTGTTGGTTGTTGCCGATTGCGCCACGATTTCCGTCCTTTCGGAGCTTTTCCGGGTCTCGGCCGCGTCACGCGGCGGAGGCAAGCGGCCTTAGCCTATTCGAGAAATGGCAATTTGCAAGTGGAATCTTGTTTCATATCTGCCGCGGTCGCGGCGAAATTCGACTTTATACAAGTGTTCGCCCGCCATCGATCACGATTGTCTGCCCAGTTATAGATTCAGCCGTCGCCAGGCAGGCAACCGCTCCCGCGACGTTTTGTGGCGGTCGGTTCGATGCAGCGACACTCGGTACACGTAAGCGTTTAAGACCGGCCGCGCGTTCCAACCGCGCCCGCCATTTCGGAATGGCAAGTTCCAAACTGGAAATGGCGACAAAAGTCCCGCTCTGTACGCGCCGGATTTATGGCGGCATTTCGCAGAGATACGCGACTCCACCACTTTTCGGTAATCGGCAACTGCATTGCATGTAGTGGCTTTTCGTGGCAGTAGCAGGGGTGTGCCGCAATAGCACAGCCGTGCGCGGATAACTGTGTTTCGGCCCGTGTTTCGTTTTGAGGAGGCAACTTTGCCCGTTCGCCGCAAAACTCTGGTAATTCTGGTCGTCACAGTTTCCGCCCTGGTTGGCATTCTGTATCTCGTGTCACGCACGTTCCTGCTTAGTCGATTCACCGATATTGAGCGCGAGGCCGTCCGCCAGGACGTTGACCGCTCATCCGCCGCGCTCTCCGCCGACCTCGACGCGATGGATGAGCTCGCTCTCGACAACTCCTCATGGGATGCAGCTTACAGTTACATGGGACATCCGACGCCTGGTTTTATTGCTTCCGCGTTCGGCCAGGCGCCGGCGGGCGCGTTCGTTACGCAGCATGACGATTTCCTGCTTTTTGTGAGCCTTTCCGGCGCAATCGTCGGAGACAAAAACTTCGGCCCCTCGTCCGGGAAATACGCGTCTGTGCTTCAAGAAATGCGCGCGCGGCTCGCTCCCGATTCCCCGCTCGTTCACGGCTTGCTCTTGACCCGCCCGCTTCACGGCATTCTGATGTTATCGGGACGCCCGGTGCTGTTTGCGGCGCGTCCTGTGCTCCCGTCCACGGGACAAGGAACGTCGCGTGGGGCGCTCGTCGTCGGCCGGTTTTTCAACGAAGGTGAAATTCGACGGCTGGCCCAGCAAACGCACCTGAAACTATCCTTTCTGGCGGTGAGCGACTCGCTGCCGTCAGATGTCAACCTGGCTCTCGGGCATCTGCGAAGCTCAGGTTCTGCCTTCGTCCAGCCGCTCGATCGCTCGACCATCGCGGGTTACGCGCTCGTTCCCGATATCTATGGCCATCCCGCATTGATTCTGAAAACGGAAGTGCCGCGAGCAATTTACCAGGAGGGCCGCCTGAGCGTGCTTCACTTCGCCGCGGCCTTACTGCTCGCCGGCATCGTTTTCGGCGGAATCGTGCAGTTGCTGCTCGAAAAATCGTTGGTATCGCCTCTGGCGGTTCTGAATGCCAGCGTCGAGCAAATCGCCGCAGGCGTCGATCAAAGCAACGCGAGCGTCCGTTCGGGGCGCGACGAGCTGGCCATGCTGGGGAACGCGGTCCATCGCATGATCGACGCGGTCCATCGCTCCGAAGAGCAACGCAATCAAATCGAAGCCCGCTACCGCGTGTTCATGAACAACTTGCCCGCGATCGCCGCGATCAAGGACGAAGCCGGCCGATTCGTCTATTTCAATGCGCCGCTGGCCCGAACATTCGGGCTCGACCTGCAAAGCTTCGAAAAACCAATCGAGCCTACCTGGCTTCCCGCTCACACCATCGAACAGATTCGGAGCCACGAACAGGAAGTCCGTCAATTGCTTCGGCCCATGGAATTCGAGGAAATCGTGCCAAAACCGGATGGCGCCGAGCATTACTGGCTGACCCTCCGCTTCCCGCTCACCGAAGCCGATGGCCGTATTCTGATCGGCATGGTCGCGATCGACATTACCGAGCGCAAGCGCGCCGAGGCGGAGCTCAGCCTGGCTCGCGAAAAGGCGGAGCTCGCTCTGCGAACTAAGGCTGAATTCCTTGCCGACGTGAGCCACGAAATCCGCGCGCCGATCAACGGCGTGATCGGCATGACCGACCTCGCGCTCGAATCCGGGCCGAGTCCAGAGCAGCGCGAATATCTCGAGGTCGTAAAATCGTCCGCTCGAACGCTGCTTTCGCTTTTCAACGACATCATCGACTTCTCGAAATTGGACGCGGGCACGCTCGATTTCGAGAACATCGACTTCAGTCTTCGGGGCGCGGTGGAATCGATCATCCGATCGCTCGCCCCGGCCGCCCGCGAAAACAAAATCGAGCTGTCGTCCCGGATTGACGACGCCGTCCCGGATGCGATTCGCGGGGATCCCACGCGGCTGCGGCAGGTGCTCGTGAACCTCCTGCAATTGGGTCTGAAGCTGACGCAATTCGGCGAGATTGTCCTTTCTGCCGACGCCGAGATGCAGACCGAGGAGGAAATCGTTCTTCATTTCTGCGTGCGCATGGCGGCCGAAGGTGTAGCGCTTCCTAACATTGGGGCGCAAGCTGGCAAGTCCGACGGCGCGCATGGCGCGGGTCCCTGGCTTGGACGACCCGGCCTTAGCGTCGTCATCGCTGCCCGGTTGGCCGAACTTATGGGCGGCCGAATCTGGGCCGAAACGCAACCCGGCCACGGCAGCTCATACAACTTTAACGCGCGATTCGAGCTTCTGAGCCCGTACTCCGATGCGGGCCGCCCCGCCTCAATGTCTCAGCTGCACGACCGGCGCGTGATGGTCGCGGACGATAATCCCACCAACCGCAAAATTCTTGCCGAAATGCTACAGACTTGGCGAATGCGGCCCACAGTCGCGGCCGGCGGCGCAGAAACTCTCCTGGAGCTGGAGCGCGCCCGCGAACAGGGAGTTCCCTTCTCGCTGGCAATTCTCGACAGCCGCATGCCCGACATGGACGGGTTCAGGTTAGCCGAAAAAATCCGGCACGATCCTCGATTGGCCGGCACCAAGATTCTCCTGCTCACATCCGCCGGATTGAGGGGCGATGCCGCTCGTTGCCGCGACCTTGGCATTCAGGCATACCTTCCCAAACCGGTCGCCGCAGCCGACCTCCTGGACGCCATTCGTCGTGTCCTCGGGAAGGCGGCATCGGAAGGCGATGGTCCTTCGTTTCTCGTTACGCGTCACTCGCTGCGCGAGGCGCGCCGTCGCCTGAAAATCCTGATCGCGGAAGATAACGCGGTGGACCGCACGCTGGCCGTGCGATTGCTCGAAAAGCGCGGATACACCGTGGAAACGGTCGAAACCGGCCGAGCGGTTTTGCAGGCCCTGGAGCGCGATTCCTTTGATGCGATCCTTATGGATATTCAGATGCCGGAGCTTGACGGCCTGCAGGCTACGGTGGCGATTCGAGACCACGAACGCATCACCGGTATCCATGTCCCCATCATCGCCATGACCGCTTATGCCATGAGCGGTGATCGGGAACGCTGCCTCGCCGCGGGCATGGATCGCTACATTCCCAAGCCGCTTAACGTACAGCACTTGTACCAGACGATCGACGAAATCTCCGCCAGCACCCCCTCCCTCGTGTGAGTGGCGAGCTGTGCAAAACAGACGGCTGACCCGTTCCCTAGTTCCGGGTAGCCGAGGCGCTCGTTCTTTGTTTTCTGTGGGTTAGGCAGGATTCTACTCGCATTGCAGTTCCGGCTAGAATTTGGACGATCAGGCGCCAACAAATCGAAGTTCTTGCGAGAGCTTGGGACGACGGCCGAGTTGTGCGCGCACGAGTCCGTATTTCACCTGGGCAAAAAAAAGCCCCCGACTGTCGCTAATCGATTTTGGTTGCTGCGTCTATTCGTAGAAATACCTTCGCAAATCTGGATACCCCTTCAATTAATCTCATCTCACCGCCGTTCGAGGAATTCAGCACGGGAAAAGCCCGGCGAGCGTGTTACGTCGTGTGGTAGCGTGGTACCAAGTGAGGCGATTCGAGGCATCCTCTATGCCCAAACTCTCGGCCGAAAATCGCGCAGCGCATCCGCCGGTCCGCGCTCCGCGGGGCGCGGCGATCTCCTGCAAAAGCTGGCAGCAGGAAGGCGCGCTGCGGATGTTGATGAACAACCTCGATCCGGAAGTTGCGGAAAAACCGGAAGAGCTGATCGTTTACGGCGGCCGCGGAAAAGCGGCGCGGAATTGGGCTTGTTTCAACGCAATCGTCGATTCACTTCGCGCACTCGAAAATGACGAGACGCTGCTGATCCAGTCCGGAAAGCCCGTGGGCGTATTTCGCACGCACTCCTACGCGCCGCGCGTTCTGATCGCCAATTCAAACCTGGTCGGCCACTGGAACGACTGGCGGCACTTCGACGAACTCGATCGCGCGGGCCTGATGATGTACGGCCAGATGACCGCCGGCAGCTGGATTTATATCGGCTCGCAGGGAATCTTGCAGGGCACGTATGAAACATTCGCGGCCGCCGGCCGGCGGCATTTCGGCGGCGATCTTTCGGGTAGGCTGATCGTAAGCGGCGGAATGGGCGGAATGGGCGGCGCGCAGCCGCTGGCGGCGACGCTGAATGGGGCGGCATTTCTGGGCATCGATGTCGATCCTGAACGCATCAAGCGGCGCGTCAAGACCGGCTATTGCGATGTAATGGTGAATGATCTCGATGAAGCGCTGCGCATCCTGAAGAACGCGGTGCGGAAGCGCGAAGCGACGTCGGTGGGGCTGGTCGGCAACTGCGCGGGCGTGATCCCGGCGCTCGCGCGTCGCGGCGTGGTTCCCGATTTGCTGACGGATCAGACCAGCGCGCATGATCCCGTCGGCGGATACATCCCGCAAAATCTGACCGTCGAACAAGCCGCCGAGCTTCGCCAATCGGACCCGGAGACCTATCGCCAGCGCGCGCTCGAATCGATCGCCGTTCACGTGGAAGGAATGCTCGCGCTCCAAAAGCTCGGAGCGGTGACATTCGATTATGGCAACAACATTCGCACGTTCGCGTTTCAGCAGGGAGTGAAGAACGCTTACGATTTTCCCGGATTCGTTCCGGCATACATTCGTCCGCTATTCTGCGAAGGCCGCGGCCCGTTTCGATGGGCGGCACTTTCCGGCGAGGCGTCGGATATTCATCGGACGGACCGGCTGGTGCTGGAAATGTTCGCCGAGGACGAGGTTTTGTGCCGCTGGATTCGACTTGCGCAAAAGAGGGTGCGATTTCAGGGCCTGCCCGCGCGCATCTGCTGGCTCGGCTACGGCGAGCGCGACAAGTTCGGGGTGGCCCTCAACGATCTGGTCGCGCGCCGCGAATTGAAGGCACCGATTGTAATCGGGCGCGATCATCTCGATTGCGGATCGGTGGCGTCGCCGTACCGCGAAACGGAATCGATGCGCGACGGATCGGATGCCGTGGCCGATTGGCCGTTCCTGAATGCGCTGCTGAACACCGCGAGCGGCGCAAGCTGGGTTTCCATTCACAACGGCGGAGGGGTTGGTATCGGTTACGCGCAACACGCTGGGCAAGTGCTGGTTGCTGACGGTACGAAAGATATGACTGAGAGGATTGAGCGCGTGCTGACCAACGATCCGGGGATCGGCGTGGCGCGCCACGTTGACGCGGGGTACCCTGAAGCGGTCGCATTCGCGAAGAAATCGGGCATCAAAATCCCGGAAATGCCGGACAATTCCTGAGCGCCTCACCCATTGGGAATCCCGAGTACAGTTTCAAATGATTTGTTTTTTGCCCGGCGCGAGTTACTATTTGGCTAATTATTGTGTCCTCTCTGCTGATCACCGGCTGTTCGGAGGTCCTGACGCTGCGCGGCCCCGTTCCACGGCGTGGCCGAGCGATGCGGGATCTCGGCATGATCCGTGATGGCGCGGTACTCGTGGAAGGCGATCGCATCGCCGCCATTGGACCGAGGCGCCGGATCGAAGCGCTCCGCCAAGCGCGAAGCGCGGAGAAGCTCGATATTCGCGGCCGCGTGCTGCTTCCCGGACTGGTCGATTCGCACACCCACCTTATCTTCCCTGCAAGCCGCGCCGGCGAATACGAACAAAGAATCAGCGGAAAAACCTACCAACAAATCGCGCGTGACGGAGGCGGAATCCGCACGACGGTTGCGGCGCTGCGCAAGGCGTCGCCGCAATCGCTGAAGAGCCGGGGATTGGCTTATTTGGAAAAATTTGCGGCACACGGAACCACGACTGTGGAAGCCAAGAGCGGATACGGCCTGGACTGGCCGAGCGAGGCAAAGATCCTCCGCGTGTTGCACGATCTAGATCAGGATCAACCGCTCGATATCATCCGTACGTTCCTCGGCGCGCACGTGGTCCCATCGGAATATCGCCGGAATCCCGCGAAGTACGTCGATTTGCTGGTGCGGCGCTGGATTCCGTCAGTCGCGGCGGCGGGGCTTGCGGAGTTTTGCGATGTATTCTGCGATCGCGGAGCATTCACGCCGGCGCAGTCGCGACGAATTCTCGCCGCCGGCCGCGCGTGCGGTCTTGTCCCGCGCATCCACGCGGCACAATTCGATCGCACCGGAGCCGCGCGCCTGGCAATCGACTCGCAGGCCGCCAGCGCCGATCATCTCGATCACATCAATGCGGCGGATGTCCGGGCGCTCGGACTCTCCAATGTGGTTTGCACGCTTCTTCCGGGCTGCAGCTTTCATCTGGGACTTCCGCAGCGCGCCCCAGCGCGCCAGTTGCTGGAGGCAGGAGCGGTTGTCGCCGTGGCGACTGATTTCAATCCCGGCACCAGCCCTACGGTCAGCATGCCGATGATCCTCTCGCTCGCCTGCGATCAATTGCGCATGACCCCGGCCGAAGCGATTTCCGCCGCGACGATCAATCCAGCCTATTCGCTTCGCGTGCACGACCGCGCCGGATCGATCGAAGTTGGCAAGTACGCGGATTTTGCAGCCTTCGACGTGGCCGACTACCGTGAAATTCCGTATTATTTTGGTGTGAACCTCTGCAGCCTGACAATGAAACGCGGAGTTGTGGTCCACCCGAAGAAGCCATAAATCATGCGACGTCTGGTCGAGTGCGTTCCCAATTTTTCCGAGGGACGGGACAGCGCGAAAGTGGAGGCGATTGTCGCCGCGATGCGCGAAGTTCCCGGCGTGATGGTGCTGGCGCACGAAAGCGACGCGGATCATAACCGCAGCGTGGTGACCATCGCGGGCGAACCGGACATCGTGGTGGAGGCAGCCGTGCGCGCGGTGGGAAAAGCTGCCGAGCTGATCGATCTTACGAAACAGGTGGGCGTTCATCCGCGGATCGGCTCCGCCGACGTGGTGCCGTTCGTCCCACTGGAGGGCGTGACGCTGCAAGACTGCGTGGCGCTGGCGAAATTGGCGGGGGGCGAGATTTGGCGGCGTTACCGGGTACCCGTCTATTTTTACGAAGCTGCGGCGCAGCGTCCCGATCGCGTCAATCTGGAAAACATTCGCCGCGGGCAATTTGAAGCGCTGCGGCAGGAGATCGCCTCGAATCCAGATCGAGCGCCGGATATTGGGGAACGCGCCGTGCATCCCACGGCGGGCGCGACGGTCGTGGGCGCACGCAAGTTCTTAATCGCGTACAACATCCTGCTGAACACGCGAGACGTGGAGGTGGCGAAAAAAATCGCCAAGGCGGTGCGCTTTTCGAGCGGCGGCTTGCGATACGTGAAGGCGATGGGCGTTTACCTCGACGCGCGCAACTTGGCGCAAGTGTCGATGAACCTTACGGATTTCGAGCAGACGCCGCTCCATCGCGTGTTTGAGATGGTGAAAAACGAAGCGGAACGCTATGGCACATCGATTGCGAGCAGCGAAATTATCGGCCTGATCCCACGGCGCGCGATCGACATGGCCGCGGAGCACCTGCTGCGAATCGAGAACTTTACCCCATCCCACGTGCTGGAAAAGAGATTGGAGGACGCGCTGGCCGCGGGAGCCACGGCGCGCGCGCAGAGCCTTGCCGCTATGATCGAGCCGTTTCTAGCCGCTGTGGCGCAGCCCACGGTCGCGCCCGGCGGAGGATCCGTGGCGGCAATTGCAGGAGCGCTGGCGGCGGGTCTTGGACAAATGGTGGCGGGCCTCTCCAGCCAGCGTAAAGCGCAGGCGGAGTACGCCGCACGCCTGGAAAGACTATTCGAACAATTTCAGATCGCGGTGCGTGACTTGCCAGACCTGATCGATCAGGACGCAGGGGCGTTTGAGGCGGTGATGACCGCTCGGAAATTGCCCCGCGAATCGGCGCACGAGCGGCAAGTGCGCAATAGAACCCTGCAGCAGGCACTGCAGCGCGCCGCGGCAGTTCCGTTGGAAGTGGCGCGACGATCCGCGGATTTATTTGAATGGCTGGGGCAACTGAAAGAGATGGCCAGCCCATCGATGTTATCAGACGTTCACGTGGGCCGCTTGATGGCGTTCGCCGCGGTGCGAGGCGCGCTCGAGAACGTGGGTATCAATCTGGAAGAAATTGAAGATATAGGATTCGTCGAGCGATCCCGGGCTGATGCTCGCGCGATCGGCGCGCGCGTCAACGAAACGCAGGTAACCGCAGAGAAATGACAAAAATACGGAGTTCTGAGGGATTTATGAAAGATTCGTTGCGTCGTATTGGCTTCGTCCTGCTGACATCAGGCTTCGCGATCCTAGCCGCCGCGGCCGTTCCGCGAGCGTCGTTCGCCGGAAACTTGAGCACTGAAGTGATCGGCATGTTTCCCGAGAACGTGGGCGAGTTTGCCTATGCGGATATGAAATCGGCGCGGCAATATTCCTGGTTCCCACAACTGCGCGAACAGCTGCTGCCGAGCCGATTCCGCCAGTTCGAGCAATTCATGATCTCGGCGGGCGTGGACCCGAATACGCAGGTCGATGAGCTGGCCTGGGGCGCGATTCGCACCTCGAAAGACGGCGGCGAGCAGATTGTGGGCGTCGCTCTGGGATCATTCACGCCCGGCTCGAGCGAGGACCGCTTTAAGCAGCAAAAGCTGCCGATGATCACGGTGGACGGTTACCACCTCTACGCTTTTGGCAGCGGCGCCGGCCCTAGCGATATTTTGTTTACGTTTATCGACGCGAATACCGCGGCCTTCGGCCAGCGCGCGGCGTTACAGCAGCTCCTCGACGTTCGCAACGGCGCGTCGCAAAGTTTGCTGGACAATAGCCAGCTTGCTCCGCTCATCAATGAAGCAAACGGGAACGGGATCATCTGGGCGGTGTTGGACAAAAACTACACGCATCTGGCCATCCATCAGCTGGTCCCCCAGGCGGCGCAGTTCCCTCAGGCCGCGCCGATCATCAACCGGATGCAAGCGATGACGATCGACATTCAGGCCGACAGCGGCGTGGATGCGCAGTTCCAGGCCGTTTGCAGTTCGCCCGACGACGCCAATCTCCTGGCCGCGGGGCTGCAGGGAGCGCTGATGCTCCGGCGCTATCAGGAAGCGCAGTCCAATCCCGATCTCGCCAGCGCGCTCGATCAGGTGCACGTCACGCCAAGTGGCGATCGCCTGAAAGTGGATGCACCCGTCAGCCAGGATCAGCTGACGGCATTGATTCGCACAAAGGCCTTCGCCGTACCGATGTAACTGGATTGTCCGCCCTGGCCTCGATTGAATTTACAGTTACAGCTCAGCGGATTTTCAGAAGAAAGAAAACTTCGTCAGAGGTCAAACCGGCGCTTCGCCGCGCGGCAATTCTTGATCAGCGTGATTTTGGGGTAGCCGTTTTCTATCGCGGCGTTCATGGCATCGACGGGTGCATTCGCCAGTTCTTCACGGAGGCGCGCCGCCAGATCCGGTTTTAGCGGGACATCGTGGGGATTTCCGGCGCCCGGCTCGCCCGGCGCGAAGTTGACCGCAACTTCGATGTGGCCCGGAAACTCGGACGCCGCCAACTGAATCTCGGACGACGAGTTTGCTCGTGCTCCCAGTACCTCTGCGAACGCGTTGCAAGCCTCTGTAGCAGCAATCCTCAATTCCGCCGCGGCAGTTTCCGCGAAACCTGCGCGGCGCGCCACGTGAGTGACGATGGCCATGGCGCCGGCGATCAGCCGAGGGTCGGCGTGGAACTTGCCCTCGATCCGGGCGATTTCTTCAGGATGTACGGACATCGTCGGCGACTGCAACGTCGCATGCTTCCCGGCAGGCCGGACAATAATACAAGCCGTCGACGCAGAGCCGAATGCCCTCTACCGATTGGCAGAAGGAGCAGTATTTCACGCACTTGCAATTCCACTCGGGTTCATCGCATTGCGCGCACACAGTCATCATGGAATCGCCGCCTCCGGCGGGAGCGCCTTCACGAACCATAGTAGGCTAGCGCCATGAGTGCGACAAGGTGCTTGGAGCGCAGGTTTTCCAAATAGTTGTTTAGCGAGCCGAAGCGGGTGCTGAGGACTGGTGGACGCGCCGGGGCGCTACGCGCAACAGCCCACCGCTGATTTGCGCCGCAAAAAAAGAGGCGCGGCAGTGAGCCGCGCCTCCGTCATCAACTACCGAGATGGAGCGCGATTACGGCTTTTCGTTTCGCGGCTTTTCCGTGGAGGCATTTGCCGAAGAAACGTGTCGCTCCAAGGGAATGTCAGCGCCTGCGGTGAGCGCCGCTGGGTAGGGGATCTCGCGGCCTCCCGTATGCGCTGCGGCCGCGCTTGCAACCGCTGCTGAATCCGGCGCGGGAACCGGCACCAATGCGCCTTCGGCTTCCTTCAGGAACATCAATCCGCCCGACAAGCCATCCCAATCGATCGAGATTACATCTCCCAGAGCCACCTGGTCAGTCGCCAGCAAATTCGCCAGCGGATACACCACGTGCCGCTCGATGGCCCGCTTCAAGTGACGCGCCCCGTACTTGAGGTCCGTCCCTTCCTTCAACAAGAATTCGCGCGCGGTCGAAGTAACGCGGAAAAGGAAGCGACCTTTGGCCGTCTCCAAAACCCTCTGCTGTACCATGCCGAGCTCGATTTCCAGAATCTGCTCGAGCTGTTCGCTCCGCAACGGATGGAACACTACGACCTTGTCGATTCGATTCATGAACTCAGGCGCGAACTTCCGCTTAGCCGCTTCTGTAGCTGTGCGGCCGACCTTTTCATCCAAGCGCGGGCGCGTGTCAGCCGGTATTTCTGGCGCAAAGCCCATTCCGCCAGTCATCAATTCGGTGATCTCGCCGCCTCCGAGGTTTGAAGTCATGAAGATCATCGTCTGCGACAGGTCCACGCGACGGTTGTCGCCGAGCGTGAGCGTGGCCTTGTCCAGAATGCCCAGCAGGAGTTGCCACAGCGCGTCGGACGCCTTCTCGATTTCGTCAAACAGCAAAAAGCTGATCTTCAGCTTATCGGTGTGATACTGCGCGAGCGCCTCCTGAGTGATCAGCGGGTGCGTCTCGCGGTGACCCAAATATCCCGGAGGCGAGCCGATGAGCTTCGCGATTTCGTGTGAGTGCTGAAATTCGGCGCAGTCCACTTTGATTACGGCTCGCGGATCGCCAAAGAGCACTTCCGCCGTGGCTTCGACCACGCGGGTTTTGCCCGCCCCGGTCGGCCCTAGAAACAGCAAATTGCCTACGGGTCGTCCCGGCGAGTTCAGTCCCGCGCGGAACACCTGATATAGGTCGACGACGGCCTGCACCGCCTCGTCCTGCCCCACGATCTTCCGCCGCAGCCCGCCTTCAAAGTCCCGCGATTCCACGCTCCGCAGCGTTGGATCCAGTTGCATAGCTTGCGCGCCCATGGTCGTGCTCCCCCTACCGGAATCTTCGTCCGCCCTCCGCGCTGCGCGGCACGGCGCGCTCGAATTGATCGAGTTTCACGTCGAGTGTCGATCGCAGCAATCGAAGTTGTGTGACAAGTTCACGGCTTGAATTGGCTCGGTCAGTCACCGCCAGGAGGGGCGGCGATAGATCGGCCAGGTCCAAATTTAGACTTCGGAGTGAATGCATCAGATTTTGCACGTACGGCGACTGGATATCGAATAGCTCGACCCGGCTGTTCACCTGCTCGCGCAGCTGTGACCAGTCGAGATCGAGGAAAGGATGATTTCGCGAGACCTTGCGCACCACTTCATCGGTGATGCGGGGCCGTTCGCCGAGGCGCGCCAGATGCAATTGCTGCACCTTGCCGTCGCGGCGGACGTTGTGAACGAGATAGTACGATTTCCCCTTGCGCCGAACAAAAGCCACCACCGCCTCCCTTTCCGGGCGGGTCCTCCATCAACCGCCCGTAGTGTAAGAGCTGTCCACTACACCGTCAATAGTAAGATGCCCGAAAAGCCGCCCGGTTGCCTCGTAACAGTTATTATTCGTGCGGAACAACAGCCGGTGTAGTGGTAATCCTGAGGTTCGCATCCCCTATGGCCAAAGGGGAAATCGCGCTGCAACGCCTGATGCCTGGGCGATACTTATTTGATGCTGCGGCGAGCAACAGAGGCTGCCTATCGTGGGTGGCCTGATCTCTGTCCTGCCGGGCGCCCGCGCATGGGCAAAAAGCCGCGGAGGAAGTACCGCTCGAAATACGCCGACTCGGCGAAGCAACGAGGGAAGAAATGTCATGGGAACCGGTGTACAGGTTGGTTAAGAAAATTCCGCGGGGACGCGTGGCGACATACGGCGATCTGGCCCGCAAGCTGCGTCTGCCTGGCGGGGCGCGAGCCGTTGGCTATGCAATGGCGGCCTGCCCGAGCGGGCGCGGCATTCCCTGGCACCGCGTAGTCGGCGCGGGAGGCCGGCTGCGGATCCCGGAGCCGCACGGATCGTTGCAGCGGCGACTGCTCGAAACGGAAGGAGTGCGCGTGGAGTTCGGACGAATCGATATGGACCGCTTTAAGTGGAAACTCAAGGCGCGCCGCGCGAAATCGAAACCGGGTAAATCACATCCAGAGCGCTAATTCGCGTCTCGCGCAGCAATCAATTGTGGTATAGATAAATGTTCGGCGAACGAAGGAATCGCATCTGTGGGTCAGCCAATCATTCAGGTAGAAAATCTTCAGAAAACCTATGGTGCGGTGCACGCGGTACGCGGAATAACGTTCTCCGTCGAAGCTGGCGAAGTTTTTGGGTTGCTTGGCCCGAATGGCGCCGGCAAAACGTCCACTGTCGAAATTCTGGAGGGGCTTCGGACGGCCGATAGCGGCTTGGTGCGCGTCTGCGGCCTCGACCCGGAAGCAAGTGGCAACGAGTTCAAGCAGAACATTGGCGCTGTGCTGCAGTCCACTTCGCTTCCCGATAAATTGCGAGTCAAGGAAGCAATCGATCTGTTCGCAGATTTTTATAAGAGACGCGCCGATACGCGCCAACTTCTGAAGCAGTTTCAGCTTGAGGAAAAGCAATCGGCGTACTACATGCATCTTTCCGGCGGGCAGAAGCAGCGGCTGGCCCTGGCCATGGCCTTGGTGAACGATCCCAAGGTTGTCTTCCTCGACGAACCGACCGCGGGACTCGATCCGCAAGTACGGCGCGAAATATACGCCATCATCGAGCAGCTTCGGCGCGAGAACACAACCGTGCTGTTGACGACCCATTACATTGAGGAAGCGGAGCGGCTATGCGATCGAGTGGCGATCGTGGATCACGGCAAAGTGATCGCCATGGGTACGCCGCGCGAGCTGAAACACCGCGCGGCGGGAACCACGCGTATCGAGGTTCGCTCAGCCCGGCCGGTGGTCGATGGGATTCTTTCGCGCTTGGAGGGTGTCTCTGACAGCCGCGAATTTGAAGGTACGTACGTCTTGCATTCATCGCAGCCGCCACAAACGATCGTGGCGCTGGTGAAAGCGCTTGAGCAGGAAAACAACGAACTGCAAAGCCTCGAAATGTTCTCGCCTTCGCTCGAGGATGTTTTCATCGAGCTGACGGGGCGCCACCTGCGCGAGTAAAGCGGGATTGGGAGAGTCGCTTGGGAACCACTTGGACGCTGACGAAAATGCGCATAAGGTTGGCGGTGCGGAACCGCGCGTTCTTTTTCTTCAGCTTCGTGATGCCGCTGATTTTCCTTTTCGGCGCGGTGGCTTTTTTCACCAAGGGATCGGTCGGCTGGATTTCGTACGTTCTGGGCGCAATTTTGACGCTCACCGTGATGGGCAGCTTCTGGGGACTCAGCGTGCAACTGGTCACCTTCCGCGAGCAGGGCGTACTGCGGCGCTTCCGCGTAGCCCCGGTGAGCGCCAGTGATCTATTGGCGTCGAGCATCATTGCGAATTACTTCCTCACGATTCCGATCGTAGTTCTGGAGATTGTGCTGTGCCGCTACGCGTTCCATCTGAAGTCGTGGGGAAATCTATGGGCGATTTTCGTCCTGGTGACGCTGGGATCGGCGGCATTCGCCGCGTTCGGACTGATCGTCGCGAGCGTCACCAACACGATGCAGGAAACCCAGATGATCAACAATCTGCTGTGGATGGGCTTCCTGTTTCTTTCCGGGGCGACGATCCCGCTCGCGATATTTCCCGGCTGGCTGCAACGCTTCGCGCTCTTTATTCCTGCCACCTACCTGGCCACGGGACTAGAAGGCTCGGCGACGAATCTGGCTGGCGTGCGCGAAATCGTGACGGACATCATCGCCCTCGCCCTCGGACTCTGGGTCGCTTTCGAGGTTTCTCGGCAGCTTTTCCGTTGGGAACCGGAAGCCAAAGCCCCCCGGAGGGCGAAAATCTGGGCGGCAGCGGCGCTCGTCCCCTTCATCGTGTTCGGCGTGTGGGAGAATATGGCCGGCACGCGGATTCGGCAGATTCAGCGAGATTACAAGGTCTTGAGCGGACACACGATGCCCTTTCAATCGCCTCAATCCAAATAGCAGTTCCGGGTGCGCTGCGCCGGTTCAGCTGAATCGAACTTCATCCCATTCACATCGAACGAGAGTCCGGGCAGGACTCAGGCGCTGGTTCGGTGTATTGTGGTCCCGATTCGGAGGCTGCTGATGAAAGCCATTCGCGTGGAGGAGTTCGGCGGGCCGGAGAATCTGCGAATACGCGAACTACCGGACTTAAAGGCCGGACCCGGAAGAGTGGTGGTGCGAATACGCGCGGCCGGCGTAAATCCCGTCGATACCTACATTCGCGCCGGAGCATACCCCCGAAAACCACCACTGCCCTACACGCCGGGAACGGATGGAGCCGGCTCGGTGGAATCGATCGGCGAAGGTGTGAAGCGCTTCTCCGTCGGAGATCGTGTGTATACGGCCGGCAGCTTGAGCGGCACGTACGCGGAGCAGGCGCTATGCGAAGAGCAAAGCTTATTTCCGCTGCCGGGGAATGCGTCGTTCTCACAAGGAGCGGCGGTGCATGTTACTTATGGGACCGCGTACCGGGCGCTATTTCATCGCGCCCAGGCACGGCCGGGCGAAACCGTCCTGATCCACGGCGCGAGCGGAGGCGTGGGAACGGCCGCAGTTCAATTGGCGCGTGCGGCGGGTCTGCGCGTGGTCGCGACAGTCGGATCCGATCGCGGCAAGAAACTGGCGCTGGCTGAAGGCGCGCAGGAAGTGCTCGACCATAAAGCCCCAAATCATTTCGACCAGGCGCTCACCCTAACAGGAGGACGCGGGTTCGACGTGATTCTGGAAATGCTGGCGAATGTTAATCTCGCTCGTGATCTCACCATTCTCGCCCCTAAAGGCCGCGTCGTGGTGATCGGGAATCGCGGCACGATCGAGATAAATCCTCGAGATGCAATGACCCGGGATGGCTCGATCCTGGCGATGAGTCTCTGGAACGCATCACCCGAGGATCTTTTCAGTATCCATTCGGCTCTGGTGGCAGGTCTCGAAAACAAGACGCTTCGCCCGGTGATCGGGCAGGAAATTCCTCTGGCTGATGCGGCGCGAGCGCATGTGGCAGTGATGGAGCCGGGTGCCTACGGCAAGATCGTCTTGATTCCCTAGCGCTTTCCTCAATCAGCCCGGAGCGCCTTCGGCGCGGCGGGAGCATCTCGGGAGCGGCAAACAAAATGATTTGGGCGGTCGTAATCGGCGCGCTAATCATCCTCACCGTACTGTGGGAGGCGTTCGAAACGATCGTTCTGCCGCGCCGCGTTACCCGCCGATTCCGGCTGACGGCGTTTTTCTACCGATACACTTGGGCCCTATGGAAGCTCGTCGCGCGGCATGTGCACAAGCGTTCGCGCCGCGAAACATTTCTAGGCTTTTATGGTCCGCTATCTCTCCTGTTTCTTTTCATTTTCTGGGCGGTCGTACTAATCATCGGATTCGGGCTGCTCTATTACAGTGAGGCGAGGGCAGATACGGCGACCGCGACTTTCAGGTCCGCCGCATATCTGAGCGGCACAACTTTCTTCACGCTGGGAATTGGCGACGTTGTGCCGCATACCGCGCCCGGGCGGTTCTTAGTGGTGGCCGAAAGCGGCCTTGGCTTCGGTTTTTTGGCGCTGGTGCTGAGCTATCTGCCTGTGATTTATCAGGCGTTTTCGCGACGCGAAGTGAATATCGTGCTGCTCGATGCGCGCGCCGGCTCCCCTCCGACCGCCGGCGAATTGCTGCGCCGTCATGCGGGCCCCAACGGAATCGAATCGCTTCGGCGGATTCTCCAGGATTGGGAGCGGTCCTCCGCGGAGATTCTCGAAAGCCACATCTCCTACCCTGCCGTCGCATATTTTCGCTCGCAGCACAACAACGAGTCCTGGCTTTCGGCTCTCGCAGCAATACTGGACCTGACGGCCCTGCTCATTTCGTGCACCACGGATCAAGAACTGCGCCAAGCGCGACTGACTTTCGCAATGTGCCGCCACACAGTGGTTGATCTCGCGCAACTCTTTCGCAGCACGCCGCGCACCATGCCCTTCGAACGTCTCTCCGAGGACGGCTTTGACCGCCTGCGCGCGCAGTTGGAACGCTCCGGATTCCAACTCGCCGACCGAAACCTTGCCGCGGCGAAACTCAGCGCTATGCGGCAGATGTACGAACCCTATCTCGACGGCCTCGCTCGCTACCTGTACATGGAAATCCCGCCGTTCATTCTGTCGAAGGAGACAATCGACAATTGGCGCACCAGCGCCTGGGGGCGCATCTCCGGATATGCGGCAACCGCCGTCGTGGAGTCGGACGATCACTCCGACTGATTCATTGTCTTGCATCCAAATTGGCCGAGATGCCGGTGTTTGCTCGACGGCGCCATCCTGCCAGGGTGCGAAAAACCCTATGCTATACTTTTCATCGAGCCGCGCATAAGAGCGTTTATGCGCTCTGGAGAGACACATGACGCTCCCGAAAACCGACAAAATATGGTTCAACGGCAAGTTTATCTCGTGGGATGACGCCAAAATTCACGTCCTCTCCCACGTAGTGAGCTACGGCTCCGCGGTTTTCGAGGGGCTGCGCTGCTACGAAACCGTGACTGGTCCCGCGGTGTTCCGTCTGACCGAACACATGCAACGGCTGGTGAATTCCGCGCACATTTACCGCATGGATGTTTCGTATAGCGTTGATGCTCTCTGCCAGGCGGTCCTCGACCTGGTCCGCGTCAATAAGCTGAATGCGTGTTATATCCGGCCAATCGTGCTGCGCGGGTATGAAGACGTCGGCGTCGATCCGCGCACGTGCCCTGTGGAGGTGTACCTCGCGTGCTGGGACTGGGGGAAGTACCTTGGCGCGGAAGCCCTGCGCGACGGCGTGGACGTTTGCATCAGCTCCTGGAACCGGCCTGCGCCCAACACCCTGCCGCAAATGGCCAAGGCGGCCGCCAACTACATGAATTCGCAGCTGATTAAGATGGAAGCAAAGATCAACGGCTATGCGGAAGGCATCGCTTTGGACGTGAATGGCCACGTCAGCGAAGGCTCCGGCGAAAACATCTTCGTGATCATGAACGGCACGGCGATCACGCCGCCCCTCGCGAATTCCTCGCTACCCGGAATCACCCGCAACACGATCATGACCCTTTGCCGAGATCTGGGTATCCCTGTCACCGAGCAGATGATTCCTCGTGAAATGCTGTACGTGGCGGATGAGGCATTTTTCACGGGGACCGCGGCGGAAATCACGCCGTTACGTTCGGTGGACCGTGTGAAACTCGGCTCGGGGTCGCGCGGCCCGCTGACCAAGCGAATTCAGGAAGAGTTTTTTGGGATTATCAGTGGAAAGAATTCGGACCGTCACGGCTGGCTCTCGCCCGTAGGCGTGCCCAGCGGCGTGGCCGTTCGCTAAAACTATTCTCCGCCCGCAGAATGCGTTATCTGCGCTTCACTTCCCATTCTTTGACTGAAGACTCGCGGTTCCAGTAGAATCGCGCCGCGTCGATTATCCGCGCGCTAAAGGATCCGCACGGCGGAGCTTCGTGGTTAAATTCGCACAGAGTATCGCCGCAGAACTGATCGGTACGTTCGCCGTAATCTTTATAGCGGCGGGAGCGATCTGCGCCGATCAGTACCTCGCCGCATCCGGCCAGGAGCGCCTCGGCATCCTGGGAATCGCGTTGGCTTACGGACTCGCGTACGCGGTGATGGTTTCCGCGCTCGGGCACATCTCCGGCGGGCATTTCAATCCGGCGCTCACCGTAGGGCTTTGGGTGACGCGGCGAGTGGGCACGCCGCACGCCATCGGCTACACAATCGCCCAGCTCCTCGGCGGCATCGCCGCGGCGTATGTTTTGATCGCGTTGATTCCCGACGGCGGATGGCGCACGCGAGCGCTCGGCTCGATTACGCCCGATCTTTCACCAGACATTACGCGCGGGCAAGGAATCGCGCTGGAAGCAGTCCTTACGTTTCTGTTCGTTTTCGTGGCATTCGCGATGTTGATCGACGTCCGTGGGTGGGTTCGACGCTTCTCGGGTTTGCTTTCGGGGCTCACCCTTTCAACGGGAGTTCTCGCATCCGCGCCGTTTACCGGCGGCTCGATGAACCCGGCCCGTACACTCGGACCAGCCGTGGCAACGCACCATTGGGAGAATCACGGTGTTTATTGGATTGGACCCCTGCTCGGCGGCGTGGTGGCCTCTGTAATCTACGACCGCGTATTTCTCCGCAATCGGCCCTCTGAAGTTCGCTTCGCGCCGCAGCGCCCTGAGCACAGCGAAAGCGACGAGCTCGCCGGTACGAAACATTAGCCCAGCGCCGTTGCGCCCCTAGAAATCGCACTGGTCACAATTGTTGTAGCCCTCCAACGCGCATGTTAGCGTGGCTTGAATCCATCGGAATCGAACTGAGGGTCTTTCCAAATGGCAATTGCGATCGACGATCTTCTGCGCCGCGCTGTCGAAAACAGATCTTCGGACTTGCATCTCAAAGTCGGGAACCATCCATATATTCGCGTTGACGGCGTGCTGGCGCCCGTCACTGATATACCGCGCATCACGCCGGAAGAAATGCTCTCGATGGCCTTCAGCATGATGACCAACCGCCAGAAGCAAAAATTCAAGGAAACGGCCGAACTGGACATGGCCTACGGCGTCGCCGGCCTCGGCCGATTTCGCGTGAACGTATTTCAGCAGCGCGGCAACGTCGGCATGGTGCTCCGCGTCATTCCCACGAAGATTCGCACCATCGAGGAACTGGAACTTCCCCGCGTGATTGCGCAAGTCTGCGAAGAACAGCGGGGATTGATCCTCTGCACCGGGACCACCGGATCCGGTAAGTCCACGACGCTCGCCGCCATGATCGACCGCATCAACTCCCTGCGGCCCGAACATATCATCACGATTGAAGACCCCATCGAATATCTGCACCGCGATAAGAAAGGGTTCATCAACCAGCGCGAAGTGGAAGTGGATACCGCCTCGTTTTCTTCGGCTCTGCGCGCTGCGCTCCGCCAGGACCCCGATGTAGTTCTCGTCGGTGAAATGCGCGACTTGGAAACGATCTCGACGGCGCTGCTCGCCGCCGAAACCGGCCACCTGGTGCTCTCCACTTTGCATACTCTCGATGCCACGGAGACGATTCAGCGCATCATCGCCGTGTTTCCGCCGCCGGAGCAGAAGCAGATTCGATTGCAGCTTGCATCCACGCTCAAGGCGGTTATCAGCCAAAGACTGGTGCGCAAAAGCGATGGCCTCGGCCGCGTGCCCGCCGTCGAGGTGATGATTTCGACCGGCTACATCCGCGACTGCATCATGAACCCGGATAAAACTCGCATGATTCGCGACGCGATCGCCGCCGGTACAAGCCAGTACGGCATGCAGACCTTTGATCAGTCGCTCTTCGATCTCTACTCTCGGAACCTCATCACCCTCGAGGAGGCCCTTACACGCGCGTCGAATCCGGACGATTTCCGCCTGCGCGTGCAGGGTATTCGCTCTTCGGCGGACGCCGCTCGCGAGGAAATGGAGCGCTCCATGAACGAATTCGAGCGCCTCGGCGGCCGCCGCTGACGTTTTGCGCGCTTTCACGCGCGAGCGAAAGCAGATCCAGTAGCAACGCGTACCGCTCAGCTTAATGGCGCCGAAAAATGTTCGTGGACGATGAGCCACTGTCCGCCGCGAAGCTCGAAGCAGACTTGGAGTTGTCGCACTACCTCACAGGCCGCGTCGCTCGAAAAAGATCGGCGTTTGTTGGAAATCTGCCGGTAAGCGCGAGTCGTTTACGCACCGGTGCGCTTGTATGCGCCCAGGATTGATGGTATAAAACTTGGTTTACTGCACTGCACTTTGCGCGCAGTAAAATGCCGTGTGATCTTCCAGGAGATTGTGAATGGCTTACGTTATTGCCGAGCCTTGCATCGGGACTAAGGACACCGCATGCGTGGACGTTTGCCCGGTGGACTGCATTCATCCGCGCAAGGACGAAGCGGACTTCGAGGGCGAAACACAGCTCTACATAAATCCCGATGAATGCATCGACTGCGGCGCTTGCGTTCCTGTTTGCCCGGTGACGGCCATCTTCGCAATGGAAGATCTCCCCGAAAAGTGGGCCAACTACGCCCAAATCAACGCCGCTCATTTTAAGAAGTAATAATCAATCGCGCCGAGTTTCTTAAATGCCCGCTCCTTACATCACATAGATCTGCGTGCCGCCCCGATGCGTGGCAGTTCCTCTCGCGATGGCCGTTCGCCGCCGCTGAGTGCACGCGCCCAGGAGACGATTTGATCGCGCAGGCTACCGACGTCAATTCCCCGGTGCTCCCGCGGATATCGCCGTAGTTTGACGGCCGCGGAAGCCAGCAGCGACTCGGCCCC
>JAGWRH010000414.1 GCA_028876695.1 Acidobacteriota bacterium
GCTGGCGCCACGGCCACCGATCTGGTCCTCACCGTCACGCAAATGCTGCGCAAGAAAGGCGTGGTCGGCAAATTTGTCGAATTCTATGGCACCGGGCTTTCGACGCTCACGTTGCCCGATCGCGCCACGATCGCCAACATGGCTCCCGAGTACGGGGCCACCATGGGCTTCTTCCCGGTGGATGCCGAAACGCTGAACTACCTGCGCTTCACCGCGCGCAGCGAAGATCGGGTCCGGCTCGTCGAGGCCTACACGAAGGAGCAGGGTCTTTTCCGCACGGATCAGACGCCCGATCCGGTTTTCTCCGACGTTCTCGAACTCGATCTCGCGAAGGTCGTTCCCACCATCGCCGGTCCGAAGCGGCCGCAAGACAGCGTTGCGCTTACGCAAGCGAAATCTTCCTTCGAAAAGACGCTCACCGAAGCGCCGAAGCGCGTCAGCGTGCAGAACAATGGCGATCGTTTCGATCTCGCCGATGGCTCGGTCGTGATTGCCGCGATCACCAGTTGCACGAACACCTCGAATCCTTCGCTGATGCTCGGCGCCGGATTACTGGCGAAAAAAGCCGTCGAACGCGGCCTTTCCACGAAGCCGTGGGTGAAAACCAGCTTCGCGCCGGGCTCCAAGGTCGTCACCGATTACATCGAAAAGGCCGGCCTGTGGCCCTATCTGAATGCCCTGCGCTTCAACCTCGTCGGCTATGGCTGCACCACCTGCATCGGCAATAGCGGTCCTTTGCCGGAAACAATCGGCAAGGCAGTGAAGGACAACAATCTGGTCGCTGTTTCCGTTCTCAGCGGCAATCGCAATTTCGAAGGACGCATCAATCCGCTGTGCCGCGCAAACTATCTCGCCTCGCCTCCGCTCGTGGTCGCTTACGCGCTCGCCGGCCGCATGGATCTCGATATCGCGAGCGAACCGATCGGCCCCGGCAAGGATGGCAAGCCCGTGTACCTGCGCGATATCTGGCCCACGCCGCAGGAAGTCGAAACCGCCGTTCGCAACTCCGTTTCCGGCGAAATGTTCCGCACGGAGTACGCGGACGCGTTCAGCGGCGATGAATCCTGGCGAGCTCTGCCCGTGCCCGCGGGCGACCTCTACGCCTGGGATGCGAAATCGACGTACATCAAGAACCCGCCGTATTTCGAAGATATGCCGCTTAAGCCCGCGTCGCTTGACGATCTGCGCGGCCTGCGCGCGCTCGCCGTGCTCGGAGACAGCATCACCACCGATCATATTTCTCCGGCCGGTTCCATACCGCCCGATAGCCCCGCCGGGAAGTATTTGATCGCGCACGGCGTGCAGCCGAAAGATTTCAATTCCTACGGCGCGCGCCGCGGCAATCATGAAGTGATGATGCGCGGCACGTTTGCCAACATTCGCTTGCGCAATCAGCTCGCTCCCGGAACGGAGGGCGGCTGGACCACGCATCGGCCCAGCGGCGAAAAGATGACCATCTACGACGCCGCGATGCGTTACCGCACGGAAGGCGTCCCGCTGCTCGTCATTGCTGGTAAAGAGTACGGATCGGGCTCCTCGCGCGATTGGGCCGCGAAGGGAACCATCTTGCTCGGCGTCCGCGCCGTGCTCGCGGAAAGCTTCGAGCGCATTCATCGCAGCAACCTGATCGGCATGGGCGTCCTTCCGCTGGAATTCAATCCCGGCGAGAACGCCAAATCCCTCGGTCTCACCGGTCTCGAGACCTTCGACTTCGAAGGCCTGGCGCACGATTTCGCGCCTGGAAAAGCGATTCGCGTCCACGCGCGAGAAAGCGACGGGAAAGGACGCTCCTTCACCGTTGTCGCTCGCGTTGATACGCCCTTCGAAGTCGCCTATTACCAACACGGCGGGATTTTGCAGTACGTGCTGCGGCAGATGCTCTGAACGTCAAGGTGCGCGGAAACAGCTTTTGGGGGTGGCTGGCCATCGAAATCTCGAAACGCTTCTTCCGGTCGCTCGCGTTCGCAGCGTTACTGTCGGCCGGTGCGCTCGCAGCAGCGGCACAACAGCAGCCCGCGCAACGCCCGCTTACCAACGACGGCTTCCCCGCCGGCCCGCGCGCCCAAGTCCTCAGCTTCACCGCTAGTTCCACGAGCGCGAAGCCCGGCGAAGCGGTCACGTTACAGTGGGCGGTCGTCAACGCCGATCGCATCGAGATGAATCGCGGCATCGGCCTGGTGGACGCGCGCGGCAGCCGTGTGGTTCATCCCCAAGTCACCACCACGTACACGATCGCCGCCATGGGCTTCGGCAAGACCGGAAATGACCAGAAATCCGTCACCGTAACGGTTCCGGGCACCATTCCCGCCGCGGCCGATGAAATTCCGACCGACCCTCTGGCCGGCAAGCCGATTCCTCGGCTCGATGGCCACCCCGACCTTTCCGGCGTGTACATTGCGCCCTATCATTCAATCCATCCGATCGACAAAATCGAGCTCAAGCCTGGCGCCGAAAAGTATCACGTCGGCCCCGAGTACACTTTTCAGCTCGGCGAGCACTGCCTGCCGCGCGGCGTGCCGGATACGATCGGCGAGCCGTATCCGATCCAGATCGTCGAAACGCCCAACCTGGTCGTGATTCTTTACGAAGCCGGCGAATTCTTCCGAGTGATTCCCACCGACGGCAGTCCGCATCCGAAAGATCTCGATCCCACGTGGATGGGAAATTCCGTCGGACATTGGGATGGCGACGCGTTGGTTGTGGACGTGATCGGCGTGAACGACAAAGTTTCCGTTGGCGATTACCGGCACACCACGGCGTATCACGTGATTGAACGCTTCGAACGCACCGCCTACGACACTTTGAAATATTCCGCCACGATCGAAGATCCCAACGTGTTCGCCAAACCTTGGACCGAAGCCGGGACCTTCACGCTACATCCTGAGTGGCAGATTCAGGAATACGTCTGCGACGAGAACAATCACGATTACGATCAGCTCTTCAAGCGTTTTAACCGATGAGAGGAAGCTCGGTTATTGCGGGGCGCGGTCGAACGACACGCGGTGCGCTTCGGGACCTGCCGCGGTCACGATCGCTCCAAGGATAAACACGATTGCCGCGAACATGCCCATCGATTGAGCCAGCGTGAAGTGCTTGCCGAGCAGCGCTTCAATTGGCGCGGAGCTCGCGGCGATCAGCACGCCGATCTGGTAAGCGAACCCGGGGAAAAATCCGCGCAGCGCGCCGGGAGAAAGCTCGTTGATGTGCGCCGGGATCACGCCCCATGACCCTTGCACCATGAACTGCATGAAAAACGCGCCTACGGCCACGAGTGCAACCTCACGCGCGGCGCTTGCGGCATGAATCAATCGCGGCGCGAATACCCACAACGGAATGCAGACGATGCCGAGAACCATCGCCGCGATCATCGCGCGCCGGCGCCCGCTGCGATCCGAATAGAGGCCCACGAGAATTCCGCCCACAATGGCTCCAACCATCGAGATCGCGGTGATGATTGCGGTGGTGCCGGTCCCAAAATGCAGCTGGCGCTGCAGAAACGCGGGGTACAGATCCTGCGTTCCGTGCGATATGAAGTTCATCGCCGCCATCAGCACGACAAGGTACACGAACCGCTTCCAATTCGCCGCCACGGAGCAAAAATACGCGCGCCAATCCGTCTTCGCGACGGCATTCGCGCGCCACGCGCCGCTCTCTTTCACGCGCGAGCGGATGAAAAGCGTGAGCAGGGCCGGCAGGCCACCGATGAAAAACATGGCGCGCCAGCCCCAATGGGGAAAAATCGTCCAGAACGCCAGCGCCGCGAGCAAATTCCCCAGCGCGTAGCCCTCCTGCAGCACGCCCGAAAGAATCCCGCGCCACTTCGCGGGCACCGACTCCATCGCCAGCGATGCGCCCACGCCCCATTCGCCGCCCATGCCGATTCCGTACAGCAGCCGCAGCACCAGGAACACGGTGTAATTCGGCGCGAACCCGGAAAGAATTTCGATGATCGAATAAAACAGCACGTCGAGCATCAGCGGCAGCCGGCGTCCGTAGCGGTCGGCCATCAGGCCGAAAATGAACGCGCCCACGGGCCGCATCACCAGGCTGGCTGTGAGCGTGAGCGACATCTCGACCATCGAGCGGTGAAATTCCGCGCCCACCTGCACGAGCACGAATGTGAGGATGAAGTAGTCGAAGGCGTCGAGCGTCCAGCCGAGAAAACCGGCGATCAGCGCGTTGCGCGCGTTGGCGCGGTCGTCGATGGCCGCCGCAACGCTCATGCTCGTCGCGCCGCCTTCGCGGCGAGGCGCGGATCGAGGATGGCGTCCGCCACGCGCGCGACCTGCACGATTTCCACCAAGTCATGCACGCGAACAATGTGCGCGCCCGCGAGAATCGCGGCGGCGACGGTCGCAGCCGTGCCCCAGACGCGCTCGCCGGATGGCGCGTCTCCGAGCACTTTGCCGATGAATTTCTTGCGCGACGGGCCGACCAGCAGCGGGCACCCGAGCCGCGCGAGTTGCGGCAACTGCGCGAGCAGTTCGTAATTTTGCGCGGTACTTTTGCCGAAGCCGAGCCCCGGATCGAGCACGATCTGCGACTTCGGCATTCCCGCGCGACGGGCCACGGCAAGCGCGCGGCGAAACCCGGAGGTTACGTCGCGCAGCGCGTTGCGCGCGAAAGGCTCTCGCTGCATCGTGCGCGGTTCGCCGCGCATGTGCATCAGGACGACGTCGCAACCCAGGTCGGCGGCCGTGGCGAGGCTTTCCGGCGCGAAGGCGAGCGCGGTTACGTCGTTCCAGATCGCGGCGCCGGCGGCCATGGCCGCACTGGCCACCGCCGGCTTCATGGTGTCGATCGAGACGGGCGTGTCGCCAAGCGCACGGATCGCCCGGATCGCCGGCACGACCCGCCGAATCTCCTCGGCTTCCGAGACCGGCTCGGCGCCGGGGCGCGTCGACTCGCCGCCGATGTCGAGGATGTCGGCGCCCGCGGCGACCAGCGCCTGGGCGTGGACGGCCGCCGCCCCGGGGTCGAAGAAACAGCCGCCGTCCGAAAAACTGTCCGGGGTGACGTTGACGATCCCCATGATCCGGGGA
>JAGWRH010000415.1 GCA_028876695.1 Acidobacteriota bacterium
ATGCCTGCCGAGCGAAGGAAGGCGCGCTCTGCCTTCAGTCCGGCGGCGGTTGACGCAAGCCCGAGCTTTTCGCGGCCAACGGTCCGAAGGAAAATCTCCGCGTGCAAATTTTGGCTGACCTTGTTGGTTAGCTCGATGCTTTCTCGCAACGGAGGCGACATATGCTCGGCCAGCACGAGGCGATGTGGCTCCGGCGCGGGCATCCCGGTTAATACCGGTTCGCCGGCTGCGGTTGTCTCAGGTGGTGCCGAATGCCTCACGCGGATTTGCCCGGTCACTCGCACGCCACGCGCTTCCAGGAGGTCCTTTATCGCGCGCGCGGCAGTCTCCGCAGGCTGAATCATAGCCAGATCGAGCTTCACCGGCGTATGGCCCGCGGGAATCGTTCCACGCAAGAGCAAGAAATTCGATCCCGGCTGGCGTACCACCGCTATCGCGGGCATCCCACCCGGCGCCGAGGTCGTTACAGAATGTGCAAGCGCTTCGAGTGACGCCGCTGGTTGCGTTGCGAGCACGGCTGGATCGCCGGGACGTGCACCCGGCTGGATCAGAATGGAGACGACGTTGTCATTGAACGTGATCGCGCTTACCGGCACCCCGAAATCGAAAAACAGATCGCCAACGCTCCAGCCGGCCGGATACGGATCGTAAGGAAAGTAGCTGTCGTCCGCCACCACATCGCCATCCACTTCGCGGAGCCCCTTAGCGACCGCGGCATCGACCATTTCCGTGAAGACTTTTTCCGTCGCGCCCTGGCGCGCAAACTCGCCCGCGAACGGAAACACGCGATTCGACAAATCCGGGTCGCCGCGACCTGCCAGTTCCAAGTCGCCCGAAAGATGTCCGCTGCTGGCAAGCGTGCCATCCGATTCAAAAGTAGTTCGAAAGCGGTAGTTCGGCCCGAGTTCGTCGAGTGCGAGTGCCGTGGTGATCAGTTTGGCGTTCGAGGCCGGCGCGAAAAAATGATCCGCGTTCAACGCGTAAAGAATTTTCCCGGTATCACGATCGGCGACGAGAATTCCCCAATAGGATCGGACTGCGTGCGGGCCCGCTAAGATCGCTTCCACACGCCCGCGAAACCGCGCGATATCTGATGGCGAATGCCCGCCCGCGTCCACCGTCACTACAGGCGACACCCACAGCAACGCGAACGCGCAAATAATCACAGCCACCGGCCGCATCCCTGCGCGGCAACCACCCTGCCGTTGGGCGAATCTATACATGGGTGTAGGCTCTTGATCCGCGATTATAGGCCATCACCGCTTTTTCTTGCGGCTCACTTCCGGCCTGAGCTTGCGCGTTAGCTGCGCGAACAATTATCATCACATTGACGGGAGGTACGGAATGAAGAAGACACTGCCGTATGTGCTGGCCGTATTACTGGTTCTGCCGTTGCTTTTCGGTTCCTCTCCGGCCTGGGCGGACAACAAACAGAATGACCAAAACCGGCTGCAGAATGCCGGCGAAGTGATGAAGGAAATTTTGAATATCCCGGACGACATCCCGCAGAGCCTTCTCGATAAAGCCGACTGCGTGATCGTCATTCCGTCCGTGATTAAGTTTGCCTTCGGAATCGGCGGCAGCTACGGTCGCGGAGCGATGACTTGCCGCAGCGGCGAAAACTTCCAGGGACCCTGGGGCGCTCCCACGATGATGGCGCTCGAAGGCGGAAGTTTCGGTTTCCAACTCGGCGGGCAAGCCACCGATTTTGTTTTGCTGGTGATGAATTCATCCGGTGCCAAATCCATTCTGAGCAGCAAAGTTAAATTGGGAGCGGATGCTTCGGCTGCCGCTGGGCCAAAAGGGCGAGCGGCGGAAGCGGATACGGACGTAGCTATGCGCGCCGAGATCCTCACCTACTCGCGATCACGAGGTCTGTTCGCCGGAATATCTTTGGAAGGCTCAACCCTTCGTCCGGATAACGACGCGAACGCGCGCGTTTATGGCCGAAAGGTTTCCGCACAGGAAATCGCCCTTCACGGCGTTGTGCCCGTTCCACAATCATCCCGCCAGTTGATCGAGACGCTAAATCAGCACAGTCCCAAGAACCTCTCGCACTAGGAGCCTCGTGCCGAGCCGGACCAGCAGCGGATCCGGCTCGGCTTATCAGTCACATCGGTCTCGGTAAAGTCCCTGGCATGAGCGCGAAAGCCGTTGACTGGTCCTCAATAGTGACTTATAGTCGTATTTGTCTATGGGTCAATCTTGGAGATTCCCGTGGTAGCGTCGCGCACCGCATCCATCGCGCAAAAACCTGTACCCCGGACAAATCGCCGTGAGCGCCGCCGCGCGGAAACTCGCGAGCGGCTCTACCGAGCGGCCCTTGACTTATTCGCCAGCCGTGGATTTTTGGAAACCACTGTTGAGGACATTACCGAAGCGGCGGACGTCGGGAAGGGAACGTTCTTTAATTATTTCCCCACCAAAGAGCACGTGCTCGCCACGTTCGGCGCACAGCGTCTCGCCGAGGTGGAGCGCGGCCTCGAACTTGCGCGGGAAGGGCCGGTATTGCCCGTCCTTCAGGAGTTGGCGACCGATCTGGCCGGACACGTTTACGAGAGTCCCGCTCTGTTGCGCGCCATCTACGCGGCGCATGCTTCCTGCGAGCCCGTGCGAGCGGAACTTCAAAAGCGCCTGAAGATTGGTCGCAATCTGCTCGCTGAAATTTTCCAATTGGGGCAGGATCGTCGCGAGATCCGTCTCGACATTTCCGCGTCCGAGCTTGCGCGACTAACTCAGCTAATCCTTTTGGGGGTATCCGTTGCCTGGGCGTTGCGCCCGGACGCATCGCTCCGCGGGACCGCCGAAGACGTCTGGGCGTTGCTTCTGCCGAATCTGGTGCCCGGCGGGAAGCAAACCTCCGCTCGC
>JAGWRH010000416.1 GCA_028876695.1 Acidobacteriota bacterium
AGAACAAAGCCTTCGATAATTCCTCCATCTCCTATCCGAATTTCCTCGATTGGGCCCGCGACCAGCATTCGTTTTCCGCGCTGGCTGCGTATCGCGGCGATGATTTCAACCTCACCGGCATGGGCGAGCCGCAGTACGTGAGCGGTGAGATGGTTTCCGCCAGTTTCTTTCCCGTGCTCGGAGTCAATCCCGTGACCGGCCGGCAGTTTCGTTCCGAGGAGGATCAGATCGGCGCGCAGCCCGTGGCCCTGATCAGCGGCGGCTTCTGGAAACGCGAATTCGGATCGTCGCCGGACGCCGTCGGGAAAACGCTCGACCTCAACGGCGTCGGCTATACCATCGTCGGCGTAATTCCCGCTAGCTTTCGCTACTCGAGTTTCAATTTTCAGGACAATACCGACATCTTCATTCCCCTAGGGCAATGGAACGATTCCACATTTCGCAATCGCTCGGCTGGGATGGGTATGGACGCCGTCGGCCGTCTCAAATCCGGTGTCACTCTCGCGCAAGCAAAATCCGATATGGACTCAATCGCGCAGCACCTCGCCGAAGCGTATCCCGATGCCGACCACGACTCCGGCGTCGCGCTGTATCCGCTCAAACAGGACGTCGTCGGGCGCATCCGCCCATTCCTTCTGGTTCTGCTCGCGGCGGTCGCACTCGTTTTGTTGATCGCCTGCGTTAACGTAGCCAATCTGCTTCTCGCGCGCTCCACGGCTCGCACGCGTGAATTCGCCATTCGCGCGGCGCTCGGAGCGAGTCAGCCGCGCGTGATTCGCCAATTGCTCACCGAAAGCCTGGTGCTGGCCTGCGCCGGCGGGGCGTGCGGGCTGCTGCTCGCCGCGTGGGGCACGCAAGCGGCCCTGAAGCTGCTGCCGGAAGCATTGCCCCGCGCGCAATCCGTCCACCTGGACGGACGCGTGCTGCTGTTCACCTTCGCCGCGTCTCTGTTCGCCGGACTCCTTTTCGGGCTCGCGCCGGCGGTGAAAACCGCGCGTGGCGATTTGCACGAAACACTGAAGGAAGGCGGCCGAGGGTCCAGCGGCGCGCGGCATCGGCTGCAAGGGCTGTTCGTGGTGGTGGAAATGGCTCTCTCGCTCGTGCTGCTGATCGGCTCCGGGCTAATGATCCGCAGTTTGGCGAATCTATGGAACGTGAATCCCGGCTTCAATCCGAACAACCTGGTCAATTTCGGCTTCTCTTATCCGACCACGCTCGGCGGCACTCCCGCCGCGGTTCGCGCCTCGATGCTGCAGGTAGAAAGCGCCGTCGAGCACGCGCCCGGCGTCGTCGCCGCGTCGCTCAACGCCGGAGGCACTCCCATGGCCGGCGATTCCGAACTGGCGCTCTGGCTCGATAGTGAACCCAAGCCCGCCACGATGTCGCAGATGAAAGTCTCGCTCTTCTACGCCGTGCAACCCGATTACCTGAAAGCGATGGGAATTCCGCTGATCCGGGGCCGCTTCATTAACGCGCAGGATAACGAGCACTCGCCCTTCGTAATCGATATCGACGAGGATTTCGCCAAGCAGTATTTCCGCGGGCAGGATCCGATCGGCCGCCGCGTGAATTTCGGATTGATGAACAATTCCGGCGAGATCGTCGGCATCGTAGGCCACGTGAAGCAATGGGGCCTCGACGAAAACTCCGGCCCGCCCATTCGCGCGCAATTCTATTTTCCGATATCGCAGGTACCAGACCAGTTTTTCCCGCTTTTGGCGCGAGGCGGGCAATTCGTGGTGCGCACCCAGGGCTCTCCGGATGCCGAGATGAAGACGATTCGCGCCGCGCTGCGCAGCGTAAATAGCGGCGTGGTCGTGTATGAAGTTCGCACGCTCAAAAGCATCATTTCTCGCTCCCTCGCCGCGCGCCGCTTTTCGATGATCCTGCTGGCGATTTTTGCCGCGCTCGCGCTGGTGCTCTCGTGCATCGGGATTTACGGAGTGATTTCGTATCTCGTGGGCCAGCGCACGCACGAAATTGGTGTGCGCATCGCTCTCGGAGCGCAGCCCGCCAGCGTGTTGCGGCTGATTCTCGGCCAGGCCGCGCGCATGGCACTGGTGGGCATCGCCGTCGGGCTGGCCGGTTCGCTCGCGCTCACGCGGCTGATTTCCAAAATGCTCTTCGGCGTCAGCGCGTACGATCCGCTCACGTTCGCCGCGGTCGCGTCGCTGCTCGTAGTTGTGGCGCTCGCCGCGTGCTACGTTCCCGCGCGCCGCGCCATGCGCGTGGATCCGATGATTGCCCTGCGATACGAATAGCTCCGGGAAGTCACCCTCGTCCAATAAACGGCATCTTCGTCGCCATCACGGTCATGAATTGCACGTTCGCTTCGAGCGGGAGCGACGCCATATAAACGACCGCGCGCGCCACATCCGCCGGGTCCATCGTGGACTCGGGCGCGATGGTGCCGTTCGCTTGCGGAACGCCGCGCTTCATGCGCTCGGCCATATGCGTCGCGGCGTTGCCGATGTCGATCTGGCCGCACGCGATGTCATACTTTCGCCCATCGAGCGACGTGACCTTCGTCAGCCCCGTCACTCCGTGCTTTGACGCCGTATACGGAGCCGATCCGGGCCGCGGAGCGTGCGCTGAAATCGAGCCGTTGTTAATGATGCGCCCGCCGCGCGGCTCCTGCGCCTTCATGATCTTGAACGCTTCCTGCGTGCACAAAAACGTACCGGTCAGGTTCGTATCGACGACGGCGCGCCATTGCTCAAGGCTCTGCTCCTCGATCGCGACCGCGCCGCCCGAGATGCCCGCGTTGTTGAAGAGCAGGTCGAGCCGCCCGAATTCTTCCTTCGCCTTGGCGAAGAGCGCGCGAACCGATGCGGGGTCGGTCACGTCCGCCACCACAACAAGCGCCTCGACGCCCGCGCGGATTTCCGACGCTACCGCATCGAGCGGCTCGCGCCGCCGCCCCGCCAGCACCAGCGCGTAGCCTTCGCGCCCCAGCGCCAGCGCCACGGCTTTACCGATCCCGCTCCCGGCGCCCGTCACCAGCGCCACTTTCGACCCGAGCTTCGCTGCGTTCGCCATCGTTTCCTCCGCAAATTCGGCGCCTAGCATACCGCGAGGACGGCTATTTTCCGGGAACCTCTCGCGTGCGAGCTGCGGAACCCGGCCGGCGCTGGGCATTGGGTGTGTGGCCGGCCTCCTCGGCGTGGCTAAGGCATGAGCGTTGAGGCAACCATTCACCCGCCGGGCGAATCTCGGGGAACGTTTGTTTCATGGAAACCCGGGCCTTCATCCCGCTGGCAGCCCGGGCGGCTCGAATGGCATCATTTCCATATACCTAGAGATCTATGGAGCAATAATGTTTCGGCCCAAACGAACCACAGGCTCGTCCCTTCTACGGATATCCGCGTTCGCCCAGCGACTTCCTTTCCGGCTCGCGGCGATCTTCGCCGTAGCGCTCGCTTTCTCGGCGCTTGCCACGGCCCGCGCCGCGCAAATAACCGACGCGCAAAAATCCGCGCCGCAGTCCGCGCAAATCATGGGCACCGTAATGGACGTGAACGGCGACCCGGTGATCGGCGCAAGTGTTGTCCTGGCCAGCCCCGCGACCGGCGACCCGCATAGCGCGACGACGGCGGATAGTGGATTTTTCCAATTCGATGGCCTCCAGCCGGGAGTCTCCTACCAGGTCGACATCACTGCCCAGGGCTTCTCCGCCTGGGCATCGCCCGTATTCACGCTTGGTCCCGGCGAAATCAAGATGCTCGGAGCGGTCCAGCTCTCTCTCCCGACGCAGGTCACCACCGTGCGCGTCAGCGGCGACCCGATCGAGATTGCCACCCAACAGATGCAAGTCGAGGAAACCCAGCGCGTGTTCGGAATCATTCCGAACTTTTACGTCTCGTATGAAGGCGAAAACGCCGCGCCGCTCACGACAGGGATGAAGTTCCGTCTGGCCCTGAAAGTCTCGCACGATCCCATCACGATTGGCGGAGTCGCGCTTTTCGCCGCCATTAACCAGGCCGCGGACACGCCCGACTATCGCCAGGGCATGAAGGGCTATAGCGAACGCTTTAGCGCCGCCGCCGCCGACGGCCTCTCCGACATCATGGTCGGCGGCGCCATTTTGCCCTCTCTGCTGCGCCAGGATCCGCGCTACTTCTATCAGGGGACGGGTTCAAAGGCCTCGCGCCTGCGCCATGCCATGTCGGCGCCATTCATGTGTAAGGGCGACAACGGCAAATGGCAGCCGAACTATTCCAGCATAGGAGGCGATTTGGCCTCCTCGGCGATTTCCAATCTCTACTATCCTCCCTCGAACCGCGGCGCCAATTTCGTATTCTCCTCGTTCGCGATCAACACCGGTGAGCGCGTCGTCTCCAGCGTGCTCCAGGAGTTCGTCATCTCCAAGCTCACCCACCGCCATACGCAGGCCAACTAACTCCCACTCGTCAACAATCGTCTTAAACCCACGGAACATTTCCGCCTCCGCTTCCGTATCTGCTGGCAGGAAGGCCGGAGGAGGTTCACAACATGCAACCACGCATTCGGACCCGAACGCACGTCGCGCAAGCGCTCTGCCTGCTCGTGGCGGGAATAATGTCGCTCGCAGCCACTGCAATCGCCGCCCCTGCTGAAAGATATATCCACGTGAACGTTCAGGACTCCGAGAACAGCGCCAACGTTCACGTCAACGTCCCATTGTCCATGGCCGAACGGATTTTGCCGGCCATCAACAATCCGGACCTGCACGACGGGATGATTTCGCTCCATCGCGCGGACCTGAACGGCGTGGACCTGCGCGCCGTGCTGAACGCCGTCCGCACCGCCCCGGACAACGAGTTCATCAACGTCACCAACAAGGATGCGGACGTGCGCGTCGCCAAGTCCAACGGCAATATCATGGTCCACGTCATCGACAAGAAAAACCGTGGGCAGAAGGTGGACGTGACCGTTCCCCTCAAAGTCGCCGATGCGCTCGTTGCCACCGCGAACAACGGCCAACTCGACGTTGCCGCCGCCTTGCGCACTTTGAACGACGCAGGCGACGTATTGCTGGTGACGGTACAGGACTCGGGCCAGCGAGTCCGCGTCTGGATTGACTCGCGCAGTACGCAGTAGAACTGTAGTCCGGGAGCCCCGGCGGCTTTGCGCCGGGCTGTGCGCCTAACCGCGCCGCTCGATGCATCCTTACCGGATTCGAACAGCTCGAAGCGAACGTCAGGAGTAAGTCAATGCTACTTCTCGGAAAAATCGGGCTCGGAATGGCCGGCGTGGCGCTCGCCGGCGCGGGCGTTCTCTGTAGCGAAGGGTTCGTCCAAGTGAACGTGGTCGAGAAGCAGCCGCACGGCGCGAGCATCCACATCATCGCGCCTGCCATGCTCGCGCCCATTGCCGTGCGCCTCGCGCCCTCGCGTGCGTTCGAGGAAGCCGCCGGGCAAATCCAGCCCCAATTGCCGGTGATCGACGCCGCGCTCGACGGTTTGCGCGAATCCGAAGACATGGTTATCGTCCAAGTGGACGCGCCCGGCGAGCACATGCAAGTCGCCAAATCCGGCGGCTCGATTATCGTGGACGTTGACGACCCCGCCGCCATCGTCCACGTATCCGCTCCCATCCGCGCCGTTTCGAGCACCATCGACCAACTCGCCGCCGCATCGCCAGAGGCCAACCCGCTGTAGCGCATGCCGTAACGCGTTTGGAGTGATACACCCGCCCGCGCTCGGACCCGCGCCCTGCCACTTTGCTTTTTAGCGCACGAGCCCAGAAAACCCGCGCAATTTCGCGCCAGATAGTGTAACTTTACCGCCTGGGTGCATCCTCCGCACCCGTACCGCTGCGCCAGCGGCACCCCTCACGAGACGAGGGGCAATGCGAAGTGACGCCTAACCAGCCCGCGCGCCGCTTCCAACTTTCACCCAAAGCGAACCGAATCTTTGCCGCCAGGGTGCCTTTGCGGACGCCCGCGAGCCTCATGTCGCGGGCGCCCCATAACAGGAGGATTCATGAAGCGTTCTTTGGCGATTTTCGCGGCGCTGGCGTGTTCGATGTTTGCGACGCCGGCCGTGCACGCGCAAGCGCAATCGCAGCCCCGGCAAGTCATTCCCGGGACGGAGGTTCGCCTGAGCCTGATCAACGGATTGAGCAGCCGCGTGGCGCGCTTAGGCGATCCATTCACAGCTGTGGTAACCGAGCCGGTGTTTTCCGGCTCGCAGATGGTGCTCCCGGCCGGCGCGATCGTTCACGGACGCGTCACCAGCGTGGAGCGCCCGCGGTGGTTTTCCGCGTTTCGCGGTGGCGCGTCGATGAGCCTGGTTTTCGATTCGGTGGAACTTGAGAGCCGGCTGTTCCCCGCGCGGATGAGCATCCTTTCGATCTATAGCTCGAGCGAAGATCTCAGCCGACGCAAGGATATCAGCACGATCGAAGGCGAAGTGGTGCAGGAAAAGCAGAGCGTCAAGAACGACGTGATGGATGCGGCGATGGGTACGGCAGGAGGCGCCACGCTGGGCCTGGTCTTCAGCCGCGTGATGCGCGGGACGATTCTCGGCCTCGCCGGCAGCGGAGCCTACATCGCGGCGCGCAAGGGTAAGGACGTGGAGCTTCCGGCGAAGACGGGCATGATCGTTCGCATGGACTCCACTCTTTCCGTGCCCGCCATGCTGCTAAGGAATGCGTCCTATGCGACTGGTCAATAGTGGAAGGCAGGGGCCCGCGCTGCGGGCCTCGGGCACGGCGCCTCCGCGTCGTGCCGGAGTAGTGGGGCGATCCGGCAGCCCCAGGAAAATGGCCCGCGGCTCGGCTGGGCGAGCCACGCGCGCGTGAACGGCGGGGTAACACTCCGGGCGGTGCGCGATCATGCCGCCGGAGGCTCGTCGTCCGGCCACCCGAGCGTTATGCCGCGGACGTCGTCGGGTTCGGCGGGAAAGCCGGCACCCTGCATATGCAAGGGCTGAATCGACATCGCGGCCACGGTCCATTTGGGCCAGCCGGGATGCGATTGCTTTACCCACGCCACGCGAAGGAGCACCGGCGGATCATCGACGATCAATCCATTGCGACGGCCGACCACGCGCACGGATATGCCGCTCGCCGGCGCCACTTCGGTCTGCAGCAAGAAGCAACAGCCGGAGGGGCTGACGTCCAGTGTGGACGTGCGCTCGGTGAAAAAGCGGTGATGCAAGTCGAAGCCGGAAACCTCGATAGCCACTCGGCGCGATTCGCGCCATTCGCGGCGGCGCTCGAATGGCAAAATGCCAGGTTGCGGGGATGAGAGCAGTTTGCGAGGGGTCATTGGTCTCGCCGGGGGAAGTGCACTCCGCACGCCATTCCCAAAACGACAAGCTATTTAGCGCGCTCGAATTGCGGCGGAGCATCCGCGAATGCATGCCGCGTGATGAAACGCTGTTCCGAAACGAAACGCGCCTACCCGGCGCCGCTGCGCGCGGCGGTCGCTGGCTTCTTGCTGCCCCGTTTGAGAAAGCGATAAAGGCTGGTCCGGCCAATGCCCAGCATCTGCGAAGCGCGCACTCGATTGCCCTCGCACATTTCCAGCACCCGTTGGATGTGAATGCGGCGGACTTCGTCGAGCGGCAGCGGCCGCCACGCCCCGCCGTTGTACGAGATGGCGCGGCGGCCGGAGCGCTGCAGGCTTTCGGGCAAATCGCAAACGTCGATGAAATCTGTGTTCGCGGTGATCGCGGCGCTGGAGATCACGTTGGCCAATTCACGAACGTTGCCGGGCCAATCGTGCTGCAACAGGGCAATCTGCGCGCGTCGCGTGAGTCCCTGAAAGGGCTTGCCGTAGGCCTCGTTGTATTTTTTCAGGAAGTGCTGCACGAGCAGGGGAATGTCGTCGCGGCGCTCGGCCAGCCCCGGTACGCGGATTTCGATGCTGCTCAGCCGGTAAAATAGGTCCTCGCGGAACCGGCCCGCGAGCACTTCCGCGCGCAGGTCGCGATTGGTGGCGGCGATCAGGCGCACGTTGACGCTGCGAACCTCCGGCGATCCAACGCGCTGGATTTCGCGATTTTCAATCACCCGAAGCAGCTTGGCCTGCATCCCCGGCGAGGTCTCGCCGATTTCGTCCAGGAAGACCGCGCCTCCATTCGCAAACTCGAAAATTCCCGGGCGCGTATCGGTGGCGCCGGTGAACGAGCCGCGCATATGGCCGAACAATTGGCTTTCGAGCAGCGTATCCACCAGCGCCGAACAGTTGCAGACGGCGAAGCGTTCCTTGGCCACGGGAGTGAGCTGATGCAGCGCGCGAGCGACCAGCTCTTTGCCGCAGCCCGTTGGTCCGGTGATCAGCACGTTGGAATAGTGCCGTGAAACTTTTTTCACCAGATCCAGCATGTCGAGCATGGCGGGACTTTTGCCGACGATCCCCTGGAACTGATGGTTTTCGAATAGCTTGTGTTCCAGCTCGCGGATTTCCGAGCGGCGCGAGGCGAGGTCCGCTATATCGTCGAGCGTTCTTTCCAGGCGGCGGAAATCGATGGGCTTGCTGAGATAATCGTGAGCGCCGTGCTTGATGGCCTCGATTGCTGAATCGACCTCATAAAAGCCTGTCACCAAAATCACGTAGACGCCGGGGTCGTGCTGCAGGGCTTTTTCCAGGAATTCGAGCCCGCCTTCTCCAGGAATTTTCAGATCGACAACCACCACCCGGCACGAGCCGAAGCGTACGTTTTGTAGGGCTTCGTCGGGGCTGGTTGTCCCGATCGCTGGGAAGCCGGCACGCTCCAGGCGCGCGGTGATCAGTTCCACCTGACTGGCGTCGTCGTCCAATACGCAAACTGCTAAATTCTTGCGCGCCGCTTGCAGGGCGGGGTGTTCCACAAGGGTTGCCATGCACCGCCCAAAGGCACGACGCGTGCCACAACCGGACGGCGTTGCGCACACGCGCGAAACCACGAATGCACGCCCAGGCGCGTGCCACCTGTGCAGTAACGCCACCAGATCATGAGAGTTACCGCCCGGGAACGTCGATCTGCAATTCGCATCGGGCTTATTGCGATTGCTCCGGCGGCGTTCGATCCGGCGCGGGCGCGTCCCGAAGCGGGACGCCAGCACCGAATCGAAACTGCGGGGCAATCAGGTGTGAGAACCTGCCGGATCTTTGCGGTGCATCGCGATTACGCTACGCGGATCGAAGGAAACTTCAGTTCGCGCAGCGCACGCCGAATCAATGCACGCGGACGCGACTGGGTGAGCTGAATTATGGCGCCATCACGCGCTGCCTCCTTGGTAACCTTCACGGCTTCGCAAGCGATCGGGTAGTTCTCGTTCTGCGTGGCGGGCTGCATCAGGCGAACGAACAGCATGCTGCCCTCTCGGACCGGGCGCTGTAGGCGGATTTCCTTGATGCCCTCGGCGGACCAGGTCAGCTCCGTCCGCTCGACGAAAAAGCCTTCGGCCACGTCCCAGCCGGATACCTCCACGACATAGCAATTTTGGTCGTCGTGCAAATCCATGCTCTGACCTCCGCGGACGTACCACCCAAACACGCAAGCGTGCCGGGCGCGCCGGGGAAAGTGCACATCCGATGCCACAGACGGGCCGCCAAAGTGCTGAATTCTCAACGCTTGGGATTCAGTGCGCATTCTGCCGGGCCGGACGCGTGTTCCTTTCGCGCGGCGAGTGCGCGTTTGAAACACTTCAACGTGGATTCGACGTCAGGCGTTTGCAAACCGGCCTGCCGCTAATACGCGCCGGGATAGAGCAGGGACAAGCTGAAGCGGAAGATGTAATCGAAGACGCGGTCGTAAAGAACCCAGGCAAGGAGCAATCCCGCAAATCCGAGGCCTTGGCTGCGACTCCAATTGAGGAATCGGCGCGCGGTATCTTCGCTCATCAACGCGGTGACACCGGCATGGCCGTCGAGCGGCGGGACGGGAAGAAGATTGAATGTGCCGAGCAGAATGTTCAGAACGAACAGGATGCTCAGGAACGTTGCGGCGAATTCCGGCGTGCCGCGCATCGCCGCGGCGGTCACATGCGTGAAGCTCGCTTCCACCGGCACGCGGAAATAGCCGAGACCGATTCCGAGGCGAATGCTCAGCGCGGCGAGGCCCGCGAGCGCGAAATTGGCCGCAGGCCCGGCGAGCGCCATCCATGCGGCTCGATGCGGATGCCGCTCGGCCCACCCGGGATCGTAGGGAGCGCTGGCCCAGCCGAGCATCCAGTGCGGCGGCAAAAAGTACGTGATCCAAGGGACGATCACCGTGCCGAACGGCTCGCGCTGGATGTGGGGCACGGGATTCAGGCTCACCTGTCCACCGTGGAAAGCCGTCGAATCGCCGCCGAGATGCGCGACCAGCGCGTGTGCGCCTTCATGGCACACCGTCGAAAGCAAGAACACGATGTACCAGATCATTCCGACGGCGAGGAATTGAGAACTGAACAGTTGAGAATTCATGCGCGCCGACAGAGTAAGATGCGCGTACAGGTTGCGCAAGTGCGCCGCAAATCGCAAGCGGCTGCGCTCCGTGAGGCGAAGTCGAAATATTTTCTTGACAAGATCGGCGTGCCTTGGAAAATTCCGGTCGCAGTGAAGGCAGCCGGAGTAGCGGACAACTAGTTTCCCGAGCCAATCGGACCACAGGAGGCCGGCTATTCATGAAAATTAATCGCAGAAGGCTCTTATCGTTGCTGGGCACATCGCCGATGCTGGTGGCGGGCTCGAATGTGGCAGCGGAAACCAGGAAGAAGGGTGCGCGCGGCGAGCGCGGCAGCGCGGAGAAGTTCACGGCCGTGAATCCGAAGGGAACACCTCCGCCCGTGCATCGTTTCGCCATGGCGCCTCGCCTCGACACGCTGAACGGGAAGACGATCTATCTGGTGGACACCGGGTTCTTTGGCGGCGGCTTGTTGCTGCATCAAATGCAGGATTGGTTCCAGGAGAATATGCCCGGTGTGAAGACTGTCTTCCGCAAGAAAGCCGGGGGCTGGGCCGCCGACGATCCGCCGCTCTGGGCCGAAATCAAGGCCAGAGGTAACGCGGTGATCATGGCGATCGGCCATTGAGGGGGCTGCGCGCCAGCGACCGTCGGTCACTGTATAACGATGGAAAAGATGGGCGTTCCCTCGGTTCCCATGTGTACCGAGGCTTTCGAACAATTGTCGAAAAATACCGCGGCAAAGCGCGGCATGCCGCTCGAGCGAATCGTCTTTACTCCTCATCCGGTCTGGGGCAAGACGCCTCCCGAACTGGCGGCGATGGTCCGAGGTTCCGATCCGATCACGCGAATTTCGATCATGAAAGAAATCATGGAGGACCTCACCACTCCGCTCTCCGATGAAGAGAAGAAAGGCGGAATCGAGATTATTTCCGCGGGGCCGGCCGTGTACACAGATACGCTCGACAATCTGCAAAAGATCTTCCTGAACAACGGCATGACGGATTACCTGCCGGTCATCATTCCCACCGAGGAGAAAGTCGACGCCATGCTGAAGGGCAACAGCCACAGCCCGGATGAGGAGCTTCGGAAACCGATTCAGGGCGTCGGGTACGAATCCGCGCAGTGGGGTTTCACGGTGCGGCAAGTCGCCGTGAACGCCGTGATGGCGGGATGCGAGCCGGAATATTTTCCGGTAGTGCTGGCGATGGCCTCGGCGGGGCAGTTGGGATTCTTCGGCTCGACTACGTCGGGCAGCAGCTCCATCGTGATCAACGGTCCCATTCGCGACAAGCTCGGCATGAATTACGGTATCGGCGCCATGGGCCCGTTCGCACAAGCCAATGCCACCATCGGGCGGTCGTGGACCCTGATGGGCAAAAATCTTACGCCGGGCGGCATCCCCGGCGACACCTACCAAGGGTCGCAGGGCAATCAACTGGACTACAACAGTTGCTTCATTGCCGAGGACGAGAAGAACAGCCCGTGGACTCCGTTCCACGTGCAGCAAGGATTCAAGCGCGAGGAAAACGTGGTGAGTCTGTTCCTTGGATGGGATATCCGCCAGGGCCATGGCGCCAAGGGCGCGGGAGCCATCGAGAGCCCCATGTTCGACGAGCAGATCGGCAGCATGTTCCACACCATGGCGGGCACCTTCGGCGCGCTGGTGGTTTGCGATCCGCTCGTGGCGAAACGCCTGGTCGAACAGGGATACGACACCAAGGAAAAGCTCTCCGAATGGTTGTGGAAGAACACCATGCGCACCGCGAAGGATTACCGCGAATCTTCACTATCCTACGTGTACACCTATCCGCTCGCACTGCAGGGAAGAGAGCCCTACGCCACGTGGTGGAACTGCGCCGAGGACACCATGATCCCGTGGTTCCCCAGCGCCAAGAGCATCAACTTCGTGGTTGCCGGCGGACAAACCAACGCGTTCTTCCAGATCGGCAACATGAGCCACGTCAGGAGCGCGTCGATCGATAAGTGGATGTAATCGCGGACTGAGAGCAGGTCCTCGCTTGCAGCTACCGGAATACGAACGCGCCCGCGAGGAGTGACTGGTTTACCCGTCACTTCCCGATCGGGCGCGATTCGGCTTTCGTGCCGCCCGGCCAGCCTGTGCCGCGCTTGTACGCCTGCGGGCCTTCGAATACGGCCTCCACGCGCGAGATCTTGCCGCCCACAAATTTGAAAATTTCCGTGTTCAGAATTTCGTTGGGCTCGCGCATCCCTTCCGGCATCTCAAACCGGTGGCCTTGGTACGTCCAGCTCTCGATGTCTCCGCGGCGCATAAAATCGAACGTGGCAAAAACCAGCTGGCGCTTCACGTCGACGATCGGAAAGTGCGCGTCTTCGTAACCTGTGATGAACGAATACTCGCCGTAATCGAGCTGCTTCCCGCAGCCGATGCCCAGCATGTTCGGACGCGGCGCTTCGCCGGCGACTTCGGTCGGCTGGCGTCCGATCGGCACCGGAGGCGTATCGTTGGGACCGATCGCCGTCACATTCCCGTTCTCCAGCCGGATGCACGATTCCGCGTACGGCGCCAGATGGCTGTCGCGAAACGCCACCGACCGTAAATATCCCAGAGCGCCCTTGCGCAACTCTTCGCGACTCAGCCGCGTGGCGGCAGGCTCCTCGCGGTTCATGATCTGCATCCAGCTTGGATCTTTCGGCGGCAAATTTTTTGCGGATGCCGCATGCCGCTCGACCACCGTTTCAATTTCGGTGATTTTGCGGTTCACGATCTTCAGGCGAACCATCAGCAAGTCCGGAAACGGATTTTCATGATTCTCCAGCAGGCTCACATACGTTGCCACGCCGCCCGCGGAAGCGTCGAACACGTCATGCCGGTAGGGGCCATAGGAGTTGAACGTCACCCACAGCCCTTCCTTGCCTAGCTCGAGTTCGGCGCCGTTCTCGGTGTAGCGATAGCGTGCGGCGAGCGGCAGTTCGGAATCATCTTGCGCGGCGAGGGCGTGCAGATATCCGTCCATGAAGCCCTTCAGGCATGTTTCGTCGCAGCTCGACGTTTGACCGCTCGCGGAAGCGCAAAACGGCAACGCGATGATCACCGCGAACAACCACGCCGTCCTGGTGAGAACCGTCGTATAAAATTTCAATAATTTCACGTTAGCCTCGCTTGCGAAGCTCTCCATATCGCGCCGAATCTGGAATTCGGTTGCCGATAATACCGGGATTGCCGCTCAAGCCAAAGCTCCGGCTGGGAACATTTGCGTTTTCGATCGGAACGAGCCCGTAGCCGAAATCGGGTTGAGGAGGGAACTCCGCTATCTGCGAGTCCCGGCGGGCATGTTCTTCACCAGCCAGCCGGTCGTCAGCCGGGCGTAGGATTCCGCGAGCGGGCCGGGCGACAAGTAATGGCTCGCACCCTTCACCCAGATCAGATCGCGCTGCGGCGACGCCGTGAGGCTTTCATAAATCTTGTGCGCGTTCGGCGGCAGCGCCAGCTCGTCTTTTTCGCCGTGAATCACCAGCGCGGGGACGGTGATGTTCGGGCCGTATTTGACCGAACTCGGCGCGCTCGGATCGCTCGGCGCTCCGAAGAAACTGATCAGAGTCTTCGCCGTCCCCATCACGGATACGCCCCCGGGAAACCAGTCGTCGAACGCGATCGGTTGCTGTCCTTTGCCTTGCGCCACCAGGTCGCGCGCGTGCCGCAGCGTTTCTTCCAGGCGGCGCTTGTCCGCTTCGCTCGATCGGATTTGAAACTCCAGATACGGCGACGGGATCGAAGCCATGAACACGACCGCCTTCACCGCGGCGTCGCCTCGCTCGGCCATGTACTGCGCCATGCGAGGACCGCCCAGGCTGATGCCGATCACCGCGATGCGAGCGTAGCCCTTGGATTTCGCGTACGCCACGAACGCGGCGATGTCTTTCACGGCGTCGCTGTATTCCGAGTAGCCGTTGTTGTACGAAGCGCGCATATTGGAAAGCAGAAACGCGTAGCCGTTGTCGATCAGATCGGCGGCGAGCGGCGAATAATCGTGCGCCGGATACAACGCTGCGCCGGTGGTGCCGCCGGGCACCATCACCACCAGCGAATCGCTGGCGCGATGCGGCTCCCAAAACAGGCCGTTCAGCGGAGTTTGGTCTTCCGCCTCAATGCGAATCAGGTCCGGACGGCTTTGCGGGCCAGCAATAGGAGTGGCTGCCATGCGGCAGACTATAGTCCATCCGGAGGCGGCGAATCAAGGATGGACGGAAGATGGGCGGAGGAGGCGCAGCGAGTCGTGCAGCTTTGCTGCCCATCTTTTCCGCGGAATTTCAACGCGCGAAGACGCTCTCGCGGCGGATCGTGCAGCCTCCGATGCAAAATTACTGGCGGGCGGGTTCTTTGCGCAGGCTGCGCGCACCAGCGCGGCTCTTTTCTCAAGCGCGTTTTGTATCGATGTTTTCCTGGGTGGGGCTTTTCGTCTGGGATTCGATCTCGCGGACGTTTCGTGGCCCTGCGCGCTGTGCTAGACTCCGCGTAGCGGTCGTGCTGCAAAAAACTTTCGGCATGAACTGCCGATCGGTGGAACTTCGGGCTCTGTGCAATGAAGTCCCGTGAACCCCGCCAGGCCCGGAAGGGAGCAACGGTAGCGGGGCAGCTTCGTGTGCCGCGGAGTACCCGAAGTTCCTCTCATCGCGGCGCATCCGAAGCGCGCCCGGCGCGCGGCAGCGTGACCATCCCATCCGATGAGCCATCATGAGCTATAAAGTCATCGCGCGAAAATACCGGCCGCGGACCTTCGGCGAAATCGTCGGCCAGCAGCACGTCACCCGCACGCTCGCGAACGCCATTGAATCGAATCGCGTGGCCCACGCGTATATTTTTTCCGGCGTGCGCGGAGTGGGAAAGACGACCGCGGCGCGCATCTTGGCCAAGGCGCTGAATTGCGCGAAGGGGCCCACCGCCGAGCCGGACAACACCTGCGATTCGTGCCGCGAAATTTCCGCCGGCACGTCGCTCGACGTGCTGGAAATCGACGCAGCCTCCAATCGCGGCATCGACCAGATCCGCGAGCTGCGCGAGATGGTCCGCTACGCGCCCGCCGCGGCGCGTTACAAAGTGGTGATCCTCGACGAAGCGCATCAGTTGACGGTCGAAGCATCCAACGCGCTGCTGAAAACGCTGGAAGAGCCGCCCGAACGCGTCATCTTCATTCTCGCCACCACTCAGCCCGAAGATCTCGTCGATACCATCAAATCGCGCGCCCAGCTGTTTCAGTTCCGCTCGCTCACCTTTCAGGAAATCGCCGCGCACATCGAGCGAATCGCGAAAGCCGAAAATTTGAAGATCGATTCCGGCGCGGTCGCAGTGCTGGCGCGCGCCGCGGAAGGCAGCGTGCGCGACGGCCTTTCACTGCTCGAGCAGTCGATTGCCTACTGCGGCGACGCCATCACCGACGCGCAAGTCCGCGAATTGCTGGGCGTCGTGGCGGAAAGCGTGCTCGACGATCTGGTCGAGGCCATCGCCGCGCAATCCTCGGAAAAAGCGCTGTCGCTCGCGCATCGCCTCATCGCCGAAGGCCAAAATCTGCAGCATTTCTGCCGCGAAGCGATTCGCCATTTTCGCAATCTGCTGGTGGCCCACGTCTGCGGAGCCGATTCGAGAGTCATCGCCGCGCCGGCCGACGAGCGTCCGCGCCTGGCGCGGCAAGCGGCGCAATTCAGCGAAGAGGATCTCACGCGCTTTTTCAATATTCTCGTCGTTACGGAAGACGACGTCCGCCGCAAGCCCGATCCGCGCCTGCATCTCGAGCTCGGTTTGCTGAAGCTGATCAACGCGCAGCGCCTGGCGCCGCTCGAAGAGGCCATCGCTGAACTTCACGGCGAACGGCCGCCTGCCGCGCGCGCGGCCGCTCCGGCGCGGCATTCCGAAGTTGCGAGCGCATCATCCGCGGTCGCGCCCGCCCCCAGCGAAGGCGCCAGCGCATTCCGCGCGGCGTCCGCCCCAGCCGTACAATCGGGATCATCTTCCGGCGCTGCGGTGCGCATGGCGCTCGAAACGGAAACACCCGCGCCTCGTTCAAACGCCGAGACCAGCCCGTCCTCGACGCTTTCGTCGCGCCCATCCGCCGCGGAATCTCCTGCATCGCAAGTTGCGCCGGCCGCGCCCGGTGTGCGTCCGGCGGAACGCCCCATTCCCGCCTCGCCTCCGCGAGTGGTGGCGCGCGCCGCGGAAGATTCGGGCGGCGGCCTCGCTTCCGCGCGCGTCGACTCCATCAAAGCCGCGCTGCAAGGGCAGAAATTTTTGTGGTCGATGATCGAGCACGCCTCGCGCTGGGAGCTCGACTCGAGCGAGCTGCGATTATTTTTTCCCGCCGAAAGCCGCGCGCTCGCCGAAATGTTGCAGGCGCGCGACCCGATGGAACGTTTGCGCACAGTGCTCAATCAAGTGCTGGGCGAGCCGCTTCGCGTCTGTGTTAGACTGGAGTCCGGCCGGGTGGGTACGGCTCACGGCGCCGAAATTCGCGCGCGATTTGAAGAAGATCCAATCGTTCGCGCGATGCTTCAAAAATTCGGCGGGCGCATTTCCACCGTGAAACGCTCCGGCGAGGATTAACGCATGGAAGTCAAAGCTCTGCAGCAAATGCTCGCGCAATTCCGCCAGGCGCAGGAAAGACTCGAAAAGCGCATTGGCGAAATCTCCGTGGAGGCGTCCGCCGGCGGCGGCATGGTCACCGTGCGGATGAACGGGCAGAAGCACCTCACCGAGGTGCGCATCGATCCGGATATCTTCAAGAACAAGGATCAGGAGATGCTGCAGGAGTTGCTGATCGCCGCTGTTAACGACGCGGCGCGCCGCGTCGATGAAGAACTCTCCAAGCAGGTTACCGAACTCGCCGGCGGCATGCCGGGCATGGCCGGAATGAAAATCCCCGGCCTCTTCTAATTCCCAAAAAGATTTTCCGGGTGCCGCACTCTGAGCCACTTTGGCGAAGGGTGCGGATCGTTTCTGATTCTCCTCCGCCTATCGTGTGGGCTTGGCGTTCCCACGTTGCGGTTGTAATTCCTAGCCCGGTCCCAGCGTGTTTGGTGAGGAATGGGCCGGGTCTCCGCTTTTCCTCTGTCCGCGAATTGCCGCCGAGGCGTGCCTGCCGCAGGCAGGGACCTGCTTTTCGCCGTTTCCCGATTTTCCGGGTGCCGCACTCTGAGCCACTTTGGCGAAGGGTGCGGATCTTTCTTACCAAATACAAATCCCTCTCCGCCCATCGCGAGCGGAGAGGGACTCGTTCTTCCGCGCGTTCGCTTTTGTCCGATCGTCTGTTCGCTTACTGCCGCGGCGGTCCGCCGCCCCCCGGTCCACCCATTGACGTCCGATGGAACATGCCGATCAGCACCGTGCCGGTCAGGACGTGCCCGTCCATGGCCTTCATGA
>JAGWRH010000417.1 GCA_028876695.1 Acidobacteriota bacterium
ATCGCCAGCGCCAGGCTGATGTACTCGGAAAGCATCTCCGAGGAATCCGCCAGCGCGTGCTCCCTATAAAACTGCCGCACCGCATCCGCCGCCGGGCCCTTCATGGCCAGCATCGATTCGCGCAGCTTCAGGCGCTGCGGCATTTCCGCGAGTGCGCTCTCGTCCACCGGAAAACCCGCGGCATCGAGCGCGCACATGGTGGCAAAAATCTGCGGGCTGACTTGGATATTAATGGGAGATTGCACCGGCACAGCCTCGCCCTGCGACTGTGGCTTCGGCCTGGCCTGAGCGTTCCTGCCGCACAGGCAGACCGCCGCGCAAGCCAGTAACGCCAATGAAAGGTATCTCACAACGGTCGTTCGCATGCCTTGATCGCCGCTGCGGAGCAAGCCCGCTGCGGCGCGCGCCTTTCGATGATTGCCGCGCCTTCCGCGGAGGGAACTTGCGCGTACGTTCAGACTGTAACGAGCGCCTTTAGCGGAGTCAAGAATTGCGGGGTTCGGGACGATGACCGTGCGCGCCTTCTTACGATTCGCTTAGCCGCGCACGCGGACTTGGTCGAAATTCAAAAAGACGTGACCGCCCGAAGTCGGCCGGCCGAAGCTCAACTCCGGACGGAAGCGCGAAAACAAGAGAATTTGGTCGATCTGCTGTAGCACCGCCTCCGAGTGCGGCCCGGAGAGAATCTTGTAGGAGAGTACTTGGCCGCTCGCATTCACCGTCGCCTCGACGGTCAATCCGCCGGAATTTCCCCGAGCAGTCGCGTCCATAATCGTGGAAACCGGGAATGGCGCGAGCTCCTCAAGCTCGGCCGGCTGCACCAGATTCAACGGCTGATCGTTCGGCACCGGACGGCCCATGGGAATGCCCATCACCAGGCTCTCCACCACCAGCGCGAAAATGACCAACGCGGTCAAGATGCCTCCTGTGGCGGGGACTGCCAGCGGCTCCCAGATGTTGTGGAAGGCCAGCACGGCTCGCGACCAGAGCCGATATACGCCGCTCCACGGCGAGGGGTGTTCGAGCGCGCTGATGCGGATGCGCACGGCCAAATCGGCGGGCGTAGCCACCGGTTCGAGCGATGCCAATTGCGCCGTGAGCAGACGGTAGTATTCCAGCTCCTCGCGGCAATTGCCGCACGCGCGCAGATGTTCGCACAGGCGCACGTGGTCGGCGGCATTGATCACGCCGTCGAAGTACCCCGGGATGCGCCGCTGTGCTTCGCTACAATTCATCTAGCGCTACCTCGCTCCGCGCGACTCCATCGAAAGCACCTTCAAGCCTCCCGAATCGCCCTCCGCCAGCTCCCCTTGGAACGCGCTCGCAGCCCATGAATTCTTTCGGATGGCTGCCACTCCGCTGCGCAGCAGGGGCTCTAAGTTCTCTTTGAGTATCCGCCGCCCGCGCAGGATTCGCGATTTCACCGTGCCGGTTGAGATTTCAAGTACTTCGGCAATTTCCTCGTACGCCAGGCCTTCCAGGTCTCGCAAAATCACGGCGCTACGGAATTTTGCGGGCACGGATGCGAGCGCCTTGCGCACCTTCGCTTGCATCTCGTGAGCGGCGCACTCCTCAAAAGGCGTCGCTTTCGCGTCGGTCAGATCGAGCGGACGGTTCTGTTCCTCGTCGCCGTCGATCGACACTTGGTGGCGATGATGGCGCCAGCACCAGCGCCGGTGATTCAGCGCTTGACGCACGGCCACACGGTAGAGCCACGTCTTCAGCGAGCTGCTGCCGCGAAAGCCGTGAATTCCGCGATACACGCGGATAAACACGTCCTGCGTCACGTCGGCCGCGTCCGCCGGATCGCCTAGAATTCCGTACACCAGGTTGTGGACGCTGGCGTGGTAGTAGGTCACCAGGTAATCGAACGCTTCATCGGAGCCCGCCTGAAGCCCGGTTACCAGCGCCGCTTCGTCCCGTCCCCAAGAAAGACCTTGCGCAAGTTCGGACATCCCAATCCGCCAATCTGCCAGGGGTGCCTGTTATACCCCTTAGACACCAAGTTCCCAACTATGTTCCAAGGATAGCAGAATCCCGCGAATTCAATAGTGCCCGAAGGGTACCCCCTCCCGGCAGGCAGCGGCGCGTAAACGGTTTGAGCTGAGTTGTTTGGAAGCCGTCGAGGCGTGGTTTGACCCTTTCCGCTCTTCGATGCTATAACTTTAGTCACTCCCCGGTGGGGCCGTGGCGCAGTTGGGAGCGCGCCTCGATGGCATCGAGGAGGTCGTGGGTTCGAATCCCATCGGCTCCACCAGCCTTCGCTCGCATGCCGTCCTAATACATTTCCATACGAGCTACGGCTGGGTGAGCCCGCTTTGCCACTACGTATCGAGCGAAGGCTGCCCCGCCGGAGCTCTAGCGGAGGCGGACCGTTCTCCTCACTCAGTTCGACCAGCGCGTTCCGGTGAAAGCGCCCGGTTCGTCCTCTGCCAATCTATCCGCCAGCGCCCGCGAGGCATCGGCATCCAAAGCAGCTGCTTCACTGGCGTTCCCTTTGCATGGTGATACAGCGCGGCCGCACGACTGTAAAATCCTCGCGTGTGCCAGGAATCCCCGAAGGCGAACTTCTCGAGATCCAGGTGGTGGCAAAACTCGTGGCATAGAGTGCTCAGGAAAGTTCCGAACGACGTCACTTCCTTCCGCACAGCCGTTCGCATCCAGATTCGGATCGCCTTGCCGTCCGGGTGATAATCGCCGAAAAGCTCGCTCGTCGAGTATTCCCGCACTCGCAGAGGCCTGGCGGCGAGCACGCGCACGCCGCACTGCGGCACTCGGTAGAAGTCGCATGCGGCGCGCAGAAACTCGCCGGAAGATGCGTGCACATCCTTGGGCCTTCCGGCTTTCATCGCTGCCTCGATTTGCGTGGCCAATTCGGTGAGTTTGCCGTCCGGCGGCAACGGCAGCGCTGCTAGAGAATCGCTATCGAGAAACAGCTTCCGCCGCGTTTTCTTGCGAGGCAGAGGGTCCGTAAACATCGGCCGCTATTCTACTCCGATTCGTAAGCGCCCCACGATTGGCACGCGTGCTGCCGGCGGCAATTTGCTACTATCCTCGGCTGTGATGAGTTCAACACCCCAGGGCCATCAGATCCTCCGATCATACGCGCTAACAGGCTGGCCTCTCCTTGTATGCGCCTGTGCTGTAGCGCTCGTGGGTATCTGGTCTAGGACCGCGCTCGCACGTCAATCCCAAACCACGATCGCCGCTACGATGCC
>JAGWRH010000418.1 GCA_028876695.1 Acidobacteriota bacterium
CCGGCAAATCGAACATCGCCACTAATCCAAAAATCTGCAGCGCGGTCACCCACGGACGGTACCCCGACGCGGCGAAAAAATTCTTCGTCGTGCCGCGAATCATATTCCCGACGCCCGCGTGCCAGTGGACGCTCACGGCATCTCCCGCCTTGGCCGCGCCCGATCGCACGCCCGCTTCCTTCGCCAGCTTTCCGAGCTTCATGTCGTCGATCACTTCCATCGCGAGCCGCCGGTGCGTGCCCATCCGTTCGTACGCGCTGCGCCGCACCATTTGGAACGCGCCCACGCCGGAGTAGCCTTGCGAGCGCGCATCGTGCGCCGACCACGGCCGTGTGCCGGCCAGAATGGCCACGCCGAAAAACGTCATCGCGATTTTCTCGCCGAGCGTGAACATTTTCGCTCGCCCGAGCAGCGTAATGTGTTCGAGACCATTCGCTTCGGCAAGCGCGATGGTCCGCTGCAGCAGGTCCGGCGCGAAATGAACGTCCGCGTCCGTGAATACCAGCCATTCGCCCTTCGAGTGCTCATACGCCTTCTGCAGCGCGTGCGGTTTCCCGAGCCATCCGGCGGGCAGAAAATCGATACGCACCGGCTTCAGCCGCGAATCGCGCCGCGCCGCCTCGCTCAGAATCGCGCCGGTCGCATCCGCCGAGCGGTCGTCCGCCGCGATCACCTCGTAGCGCGGATAATCGAGCGAGAGCAGCGTCGCGAGTGCGTGCGGCAATTGTTCCGCCTCATCGCGCGCCGCGAACAAAATGGAAACGGAAGGGCAGCGTTCCTTGGCGATCGGCGGCACATCGTCGATCGACGCGATCGTCGGCACGCCGCGCGCCAGATCGTAGACCTCCGCGATCCAGAGCAGCGCGATAATGCCGAGCAGAAATGTCCAGATGACGTGCCAGTGCATTTTCCCTCTGCCCGCAGGCAGTTAGGTTATGCTAGCACGCTCGATGGCGCGCACAATTTCGATCGTCGGCGCGGGACGCGTGGGCACAACTCTGGGCAAACGCCTGCGACAACTCGGCTGGCGCATCGGAGCGGTCGTCACCCGCTCCGGCCGAACTGCGCGCGCCGCCGTGCGCACCATCGGCGCCGGCAAGCCGAACTGGTCGATCGGGCCCGAAGTTTTTGCGGCCGATCTGGTGCTGGTATGCACTCCCGACGACGCCATGCCCGCCGCGGTGCGCTCGATCGCCAAACTTGGCGGCCGCGACTGGGGCGGCAAAGTCGTCCTGCACACCAGCGGCGCCCTCGACCGCGGCGTGCTTGATCCGCTGGCGCGACTCGGCGGGGAGACCGGTTCGCTCCACCCGATGCAAACCTTCAGCGGGCGCAACGTACCGAGCCTCGATGGCGTGACCTTCGCGGTGGAAGGAAACGGCAAGGCGCTGCGCGTTGCAAAACAAATTGCGCGTTCGCTCGGCGGCGTCCCAGTGGCCATCGCCGGCGCCGATAAACCCGTCTATCACGCCACCGCCGTGCTCGCCGCCGGCAGCGCCTTCCCGCTGATCGAAGCGGCCGTGCGCATGCTTGAAAAGATCGGTTTCTCGCGCCGCCGCGCGCTCGAAACGCTGCTACCTTTAGCCCGCCAAATGCTCGATAATGTAGAGCGGCTTGGCCCGCGCGCCGCGTGGACCGGGCCGTTGTCGCGCGGGGATTTCGCAGTTGTCGCCAAGCATCTGCGCGCGCTGCGCCGTTACCCGCGCGAATTTCGGCAAGCCTACGTCGCGACCGCGTTGCTGGCCGCGCGCGTGCTGGCGAAAAATCCGCAAGCGGCGCTGCGCGATCTTCGCCGCGTGCTCAAAAATTCCGAAGGGGACAATCGTTGAATTCCTCTCCCAAAAAGCTGCACATCCCGGTCGAGCACACCACGCTCTCGAATGGACTCCGCGTGGTCGCTTCGCCGGACCGTTCCGCGCCCGTGGTCACCGTCGGCGTTTATTATCAGATCGGCTTCCGCCTCGAGCCGCGCGGGCGTAGCGGCTTCGCCCATCTTTTCGAGCATATGATGTTTCAAGGCTCGGAAAACGCCGCCAAGATGGAGCACATTCGCCTGATCAACTCCTCCGGCGGTTTGCTCAACGGCACCACTCATTACGATCTCACCAACTACTTCGAAGCGGTTCCGTCGAATGCGCTCGAGCGCGTGCTGTGGCTCGAAGCCGATCGCATGCGCGCGCTGAAAGTGGACGACGAAAACCTTCGCAATCAGCGTGACGTGGTCAAGGAAGAGGTTCGCGTCAACGTGATGAATCAGCCCTATGGCGGTTTTCCCTGGCTCGATTTGCCTCCCGTCGCGTTTCGCAACTGGCCCAACGCGCACAATTTTTACGGCGATTTCGCCGATCTCGACGCCGCCACGCTCGCGGACGTGCGAACTTTCTTTCGCGCCTTTTACGCGCCCAATAACGCCGTGCTCTTGATGCTCGGCGATTTCGATCCCGCCGAAGCCTTCACGCTGGCGAAGCGCTACTTCGAAAATATTCCCGCGGCGCCCGCTCCGCCGCGCGCCGATGTCGCCGAACCGCCGCAGGAATCCGAGCGCCACGGCGAGGTGCCGGAAACATTGGGTCCGTTGCCCGCGATCGCCATCGGCTACACCATGCCGCGCCGCGAAGGCCCCGATTGGTACGCCGCCGGCATCGTCGAACGCGTGATGCACGGCGGCCGCGCCGGCCGGGTTTTCCGCAAGCTGGTCCTCGAAGAGCAAATCGCCGTAGACGCCGACGGCAGCGCGGACTTGCTCGAGACCAACGGCCCCACGCAAATGGTCTCGCGCATTTTTCACAAGCCGGAATTCACTTCCGAAGGCACGGTGGCCGTTTACGACGAAATCATCGACGAGATGCAGCGCCAGGGAATTCCGTCCGGCGAGCTGGAGCCGGTGAAAGTGAAATTTCGCTCCGATTTTTACTCCATGCTCGAGGGCGGCATGGGTTCGTACATGCCGCGATTCGGATTGATGCACTACCTCGCGTGCTTCACCCTCTTCGACGGCGATCCCGGCCGCGTCAATACGGTTCTCGACGGATTCCTCAACGTTACGCCGGAGCAGGCGCAGGCCTTCGCGCAAAAATATCTCGTGCCGAAAAATCGCGCCGTGCTGTTCCGCCGGCCGGTGGCGCAGCCGGCGAAGGCCGGTCCCGCTGCGGGAGTGGCGCGATGAGTTCGCCCACGCCGCAAGCGCAGCCCGCCCGCGCCGCGTCCGCTCCGGCCCTCGCGCCCGAACGCCCCGTGGTCTGGCCCAGGCGCACCGTCCGCACCCTCGCCAATGGATTGCGAGTGGTGCTCGCGGAATCGCGCGCCTTTCCCAAAATCACCGCGCAGCTTTATTTCCGCGGCGGCAACGCCGCGGTCGCGCTCGAAAATCCCGGACTTGCCGAAATGACTTCCGCCGTCGTTCGCACCGGCACGGCATCGCGCACCAGCCGCCGAATCGAAGAGGACTTGCGGCGCATCGGCGCGGGCCTGGGCACTCACGCGGGCGCGGATTCAAGCGCCATTTCCGCCGCCGGGCTGGCGGAATTTTCCGGTGAGTTGCTCGAATTGATCGCCGATCTCGCGCGCCACGCCACGTTCCCCCAGGAGGAATTCGAGCGCGAACAGCGCCAGCGCTACGAAGAATTGAAAA
>JAGWRH010000419.1 GCA_028876695.1 Acidobacteriota bacterium
CGTATCGTCGAGCATCTTTCCGATGCGCGAACCCAATTCCTTCGACGCCCAACCGAGGTGCGTTTCGAGAATCTGGCCCACGTTCATACGCGAAGGAACGCCGAGCGGATTGAGGACGATTTCGACCGGCGTGCCATCGGGCATGTAAGGCATGTCTTCGCTCGGCACGATCCGGGCGATGACGCCCTTGTTGCCGTGGCGCCCGGCCATTTTGTCGCCGACGGAAAGCTTGCGCTTCATGGCGATGTAGACTTTTACGAGCTTGATGACGCCCGGCGGCAGCTCATCGCCCTTCTTCAGCTTGGCGATGCGCTCGTCGGTGATCTTGCGCAGCACGTCGATCTGCCGCGAGGTCATTTCTTCGATTTCATCGATCTTTTCGATGAGCAGCGGGTCCTTGTCATTGAGGCGGAGGCGCTTCAGGTTTCGCGTGGAAATCTTTTCCAGGATTTCGCGCGTGAGCTCCGTCCCTTTGTTGAGCAGGCGTTTATTGGTGCGCTCGTCGTGCAAGTCGGCCATGAGTTTCTGGCCGCCGAGCAAATCGGTGAGCCGCTTCAAGCGCTCGTCGGTAAGAATTCGAATCTCATCGGCGAGGTTCTTTTCGAGCTTGGCGACGTGCGCCGCCTCGATGGCCTTGTGGCGCTCGTCCTTTTCCGCGCCCTTGCGGCAGAAGATTTTCACGTCCACGATGGTTCCCTCAATGCCCGGCGGGCAATAGAGAGAGGCGTCACGAACGTCGCCGGCCTTTTCGCCGAAAATGGCGCGCAGCAGTTTTTCTTCCGGTGTCAGCGTAGTTTCGCCTTTGGGCGTCACTTTGCCGACGAGAATGTCGCCGGGCTTTACAGTGGCGCCGATGCGAATCACGCCGCTCTCATCGAGGTTACGCAGGAAGCTCTCATTGATGTTGGGAATATCGCGGGTGATTTCCTCGGGCCCGAGCTTCGTATCGCGCGCCTCAATTTCGTACTCCTCGATGTGAATGGAGGTGTAGTAGTCCTCTTTCACCAGCTTTTCGCTGACGAGGATGGCGTCCTCAAAGTTGTACCCGCGCCATGGAAGGAACGCGACGAGGACGTTGCGTCCGAGCGCCAGTTCGCCACGATCGGTGCACGGGCCGTCCGCCAGCACCTGCCCCTGCTTGACGCGGTCGCCCGCGCGGACCAGCGGTTTCTGGCTCACGCAGGTGTTCTGGTTCGAGCGCTTGAACTTCGTCAACAGGTAGATGTCCGATCCGACTTCGCGGCTCAGCACGCCGGATTGGTCGGATTCCACGCGCACAATCACGCGTTCGGAATCGACCTGATCGACGACGCCGTCACGCCTGCAGACGATTACGGCGCCGGAATCGCGCGCGGTGACGCGCTCCATGCCGGTACCGACGAGCGGCGCTTCGCCTTTGATGAGCGGCACAGCCTGCCGCTGCATGTTGGAGCCCATCAACGCGCGGTTCGCGTCGTCGTTCTCGAGGAACGGAATCAGGCTCGCGGCCACGGACACCAGCTGCTTCGGAGACACGTCGATGTAATCCACTTCATCGCGGCTCTTCAGCACGAAGTTGCCGGCTTGCCGGCAATTGACCAGGTCCGTAGTGATACGCAGTTTGTCGTCGAGCGGCGCGTTGGCCTGCGCGACGACGTATCGATCTTCTTCCCACGCCGAGAGATAGAAGCAGTACGGTTCAACGACCACGCGGCGGCGTTTCAGTTCGTCGTTGATGTCGTCGACCTTCTCGCGCTCGACGATCTCGCCCGCTTTGAACTCGCTCTCACCGGCATTGACGATCTGGACGTAATCGATGACGCGCCCGCCCTTTACCTTGCGGTAGGGCGATTCGATGAATCCGAACTCGTTGATGCGCGCGTAGCAGGAAAGCGAGCTGATCAAGCCGATGTTCGGGCCTTCCGGCGTTTCAATCGGGCAGATGCGGCCGTAGTGAGTGGGATGCACGTCGCGAACTTCGAATCCAGCGCGTTCGCGCGAAAGCCCGCCCGGTCCGAGCGCCGAAAGGCGACGCTTGTGGGTGATCTCGCTCAGCGGATTGGTCTGATCCATGAACTGCGACAGCTGCGAGCTGCCGAAAAATTCCCGGATCGCCGCCATTACCGGCTTGGCATTCACCAGGTCGTGAGGCATGGCCGTGGACATTTCCTGGTACACGGACATTTTTTCCTTGATGGCGCGCTCCATGCGAACCAGGCCGATGCGGAACTGATTTTCGAGCAGCTCGCCGACCGCGCGAACGCGGCGGTTGCCGAGATGGTCGATATCGTCCACCGTGCCGATATTGCGGCGAAGCTTCAGCAGATATTTGATGGCGGCGACGAAATCGCCGGGATCGAGCGTGCGCTTTTCGAGCGGCGTTTCGAGACCGAGCTTGATGTTGAATTTCAGGCGCCCGACCTTGCTGAAATCGTACTTGCGCGGGTCGAAGAACATCCCGTTGAAGAGCGCCGTGGCCGTTTCCAGCGTGGGCGGGTCGCCAGGGCGCAGCTTGCGGTAGATTTCGATCAGCGCTTCCTTGGGCGAATGAATCGAGTCTTTTTCGAGCGTGCGGGTGACGATGTTGCCCACTTCGTCGCGGTCCGGAAAGCAGACATCCACTTCCGTAATTCCGGCTTCGGCGATTGCCGTCCAGATTTCCGCCGTGAGCGGTTTATTGGCTTCGAGCAGCACCTCGCCGGTCTGGCGGTTTACCAGCTCGCCCACCGTGATCGCTCCTTCGAGATCGGCGACGCCGATTTCCGCCTGCGTGACGCGGGCCTTGACGAGCTCCTTGTAGCTGGCCTCGCTGATGCGCTTGTGCGCGCCCACCAGCACTTCGCCGGACCTGGGGTTCTTGA
>JAGWRH010000420.1 GCA_028876695.1 Acidobacteriota bacterium
ATCGGTGCTGTTCGATTCTCCCTTCCAAAACGCCCCGAACCCCGCCTGCTCAATCAACGGCGACAACTCCACGATGCCTCGAACTGGATAGTGCGCGGCGGAATTCAGCTCGATGTCGTAAACCACAGGCGCCTCTCTCTCGTGTGCTCGTTGATGAAAGCATCGCTGGCCACGAAGACCGGCATTATAGCGAGAGACAGCGGAAACGCAGTGACGCAAATCACAGCATTTGAGAATTCTGCCTGTTCAAATCTTCATGTTTATCGAAGGACCGTAATTCGGCTCATGGTCGAACGCCGGAGTCGCACATGAGTCACGTCTGCTGCTTCGTCAAACGCTGCGCAACACCGTTGTAGAGTAGCTTCGGTGGCTCGTTTGAATTTCGAAGCGAGGAAGTGGACGCCAGTGAGCACCGCTCATAGGCTGCTCGGGATATTGGCATTGTTTACGGTCGAGCGACCCGTGTGGACTGTTGAAGAAGCTGCGAAAGAGATGCGCGTGTCGGTCAGCACGGCTTATCGATACTTTGCGGAATTATCCAGGGCCGGTCTACTCGATCCATTTCCGGCCGGCAAGTACGTGCTGGGTCCAGCGATTATTGAAGGCGACCGCAAGATTCGAATGACGGACCCGTTGATTCAAATCGGTCGACCCGCTATGCAACGACTCGTCGCACGCGCCGGGAGCGCGGGCGTCGCGATCCTGTGCCGCATTTACCACAACGGCGTCATGTGCGTACACCAAGAATCTTCAGCCGTTCCCGAAGGGGGAATTAGTTATGAGCGGGGACGACCGATGCCTATGTTCCGAGGCGCCTCGTCGAAGATAATTTTCGCGAATCTGCCTGGGCGAGAGGCGCGATGGTTTTTCGAACGGTACCCGGCGGAGATTCGCGCAGCCGGATTGGGCTCCGAATGGGACACTGTGAGGGCCAGCCTTCGCCAGATCCGAAAGGAAGGAGTTCTTGTTACACATGGAGAGGTTGATAAGGGACAGGTGGGAGTTGCCGCGCCGGTATTTGGTCCTGAAGGAACGGTGATTGGCAGCGTAGCTATGACCACCCCGGAAGCAGAAGCCACAGTGCAGCGCATTGCGAACATTTCCGCGTTGGTGCAGGCCGCCGGGCGCGAAATTGGCGCGGGTTTGAGCGCACTCGCGCGAGATGTGGGAAGCACTTCGGGCGGTGCCGCAGAGGAGCGCTACGATGCCCGAGACCGGGGACAGAGTCGCTGACGGGAATGGCTGATGGCGCACGGGGAGTCTTATCGAAAGAGGTCTTTCTCGGGATCGCGAATCAGATCGCGTCCGGTTCCGCTAGCGCCGAACTGTTCGATTCCACGAATTATTACTACCGGAGTACGGTTCAGTTTGCCCATGACCAGTCCCGAGGCGGCGGCCATTTCATCAGCGATCGCCAGAACGGTGGCTTGAAGGGTCTTTCCATGCGCATCGCGCTGCCCCCGATAATCGGCTAATGCGGCGATGCCCGCGACGCCCAGCGCGACATTCACGTGCCCCTCTCGCCACGGGCGGCCAAAAGTGTCTGAGATGATGACGCCAATGCGAACGCCGAATGCTCGCGTGAGTTCTTCGTGAAGTGCGCGCGCGGTACGGTCCGGGTCCTCGGGCAACAGCAGCGCTGTTCCCGGCGGAGTGTTCGAAACGTCAACGCCGGCATTGGCGCAGATGTAACCATGATGCGTCTTGGCCACGATTACGCCGCGCTCCATCCGGACGATACTGCTCGACTGGCGCAGCACTATTTCAATCACGCGCGGATCTTTGTGGTATTCAATAGCCCACGCTTTCGCCCGCTCAGAGGGTTGGATCGAATCTAAATGGACGAGCTGACCTTCCGCTTTGGAGACGATTTTCTGCGCGACCACAAAGACGTCGCTATCGCTGGGAACGATCTTGTGCGCTCGCAGCGCATCGACGATCAGTCTCGCGAGGTTTTGCCCGGCTACTATTTCCGGGAGCCCGGAAATAGGGATAATTTGCACCGGCAGGGGCGACGAATTAGCCGAAGTTTCGGTGCAATTCATGTTTCGTGCCAGGGATGCGACACAGACTAGCATGCGCAACTATTGCGGACCAAGGCTTACAACGGGCTCTCCGTTTCGTAACCGGATATGACCCCATAGCGTGAGGTGGCGCCGGCGGCCAGGTTGCGCCGAATGCTGCGCGAGTACAGCGGAGTGAATCGATCGGAGGAAATGTGGCAGACGAGAGAATAGCGATCATAGGCGGTACAGGCGATTTGGGATTCGGCTTGGCACTGCGATGGGCGCGGGCAGGCGTACGCGTGCTCATTGGCTCGCGCGACGAAGGCCGGGCTAAAGAGGCCGTCCGACGCGTGAGGGAGTGTGTCGACAAAAGCGCGACAGCGCAATCCGGAGGAGTTTCGATCGAGGGATTCGAGAACGCGCGGGCCGCGGCCGAGGCATCCGTCGTCGTCATGGCGATTCCGATCGCCGTGCAGGCAGCGACTATCAAGAGCATTCGGGACTCGCTGAAGAACGCAATCCTGGTTGACGCAACCGTTCCGCTGGCTCCAGCTCTTGGCGGCAAGCCCACTCGTATTGTGAGGCTGTGGCAAGGTTCCGCCGCTGAGCAGGCAAGAGAACTTGTCCCAGCGAGCACGCCGGTTCTTTCGGCTTTTCACAATGTGTCTTCAGAAGTGCTGCAGAATCTCGACGCAATGCCGGACTGCGACATCCTGGTTTGCGGAGATGACGAAGCGGCCAAGAAAGCGTTGTTTCCGCTCATAAGACGAATCCCCGGGTTGCGTCCGATTGATGCCGGTCCGCTTGAAATGTCGCGCATCGTCGAAGAAATTACAGCGCTGTTGATCTCGGTAAATCGCCGGTATCGAGTGCATCACAGCGGAATTCGGCTCACTGGCTCGGAATTCAAGCTTTAGCCGCAGCGGGCGCCCGGTTCATCGCACGCGCCCAGGAACTCCGCAGAAAACCGCGGCCGAAATCGTTTTCGGTGACCACCAGGAATCGTCGTGATGGTTGTCACGGGCGCCCGTGACCTCGGTCACGGAGCGTACTCGGCCACAAATTCTATATTCACGTCGAGCATGGTCAGCCAGGGATCCGCCCAAGCAGGAGCGCGATGGCGAACGAGCAACTAATTCCAGCAGAATCAGAGAAGAAAGCGCATATTTGCCTGGCATTAAACGGCGAGCGCGTGGATGTATCTTTTGCGCCGTATAAGACTCTGCTGGAAGTTATTCGCGAAGACCTGAATCATACGGGGACGAAGCACGGGTGCGAATTGGGCGAGTGCGGAGCGTGCACGGTCTTGCTCGATGGAGAACCTGTGCTTTCGTGTCTGGTGCTAGCTCTCGAATGCGATGGCAGGGACGTAATCACGATCGAAGGTCTTGCTCATGACGGAGAACTCCACCCACTGCAGGATGCCTTCGCGAAGATGGGCGGATCGCAGTGCGGTTACTGCACCCCGGGGATGATTGTGACTGCGAAAGCGCTTTTGGATCGAAACCCACACCCAAGCCACGACGAAATTCGCGAGGCGCTCTCCGGAAACCTTTGCCGTTGCACGGGTTACCTGCAGATTTTCGACTCAGTTGAAGCCGCGATCACGCAGATTAGCGATCGCAAGCGGACCGATCAACCAAAGTAGGCTTCGCGGCGCAGGTTTCATTCGAAGGGAGATACCGTTGGCGAGCGAGCACAATTTGCCCAAGCGGCTGTCGAGGAAGTCTTCGGCTAGCTCCGAGAATCTGCGCGTCATCGGCTCCGCACGCCAAAGAATTGATGTACGAGGCAAGGTCCTGGGACAGACCATCTATGCGGACGATATTTCACTTCCGCGGATGGCCTACTGCAAACTACTGCGTTCGCCGCATCCTCACGCGCGCATCCGAGGCATCGACTGTTCGCGCGCATTGGCGCGCCCCGGCGTGTACCTGGTACTGACCGGCAAAGATCTGCCGATTGAGTATGGAATCCTTCCGGTGAGCCAGGACGAAACGGCGCTGTGCATCGATCGAGTCCGCCACGTTGGGGATCCGGTGGCGGCGGTAATCGCCAGAGAAGAGTTGACTGCTCTCGAAGCACTGAACCTGATCGACGTCGATTACGAAATTCTGCCGACGATCATGAATCCGGAAGAAGCTCTGGCGAAACCCGAGCCGCGGATTCACGATTATGGAGAAGAAGGCAATATTCACAAGAGAGTTTCATTCGAATTCGGCGATGCGGAAAAGGGCTTCGCCGAGGCTGACGAAATCCTCGAGGATGTTTTCTTTTACGAAGGCAGCACCCATCTCCCAATGGAGCAACACGCTTCCGTAGCGGTAAAGGATCGCGAGGGAAAACTTACGCTGTGGACCAGCACGCAGGTGCCACACTATCTGCACCGCTCTCTGGCAAAGGTATTGCAGCTGCCCGCGGGCCACATTCGCGTAATCGCCACGCCCAATGGCGGTGGGTTCGGAGGCAAGAGCGACCCATTCAATCACGAGATCATCGTATCCAAGGCCGCGCTGATGCTTGGCCGCCCCGTGAAAATCAGTCTGACGCGCGAGGAGGTGTTCTATTGCCACCGCGGGCGGCACCCGGTGCTGATGAAGTTCAAGACAGGCGTCAAAAAAGACGGCACCATCACAGCCCTCGATTTGCAGACGCTGATCGACGGCGGAGGCTACGGTTCTTTCGGTGTCGCCAGCACGTTCTACACAGGTGCGCTGCAGACCACCGCGTATCACCTGCCGCGATTCAAGTTTCGAGCGTGCCGCACGTTTACGAATAAGCCGCCCTGCGGACCAAAGCGAGGCCACGGAACGCCACAGCCGAGGTTTGGCCAAGAAGTGCAGATGGACAAGATTGCGGAACGGCTTGGCATTGACCCCGCAGAGCTGAGGCTCCGCATTGCGGTGAAGCCGAACGAGCTGACGGCAAATTTTCTGCAACTGGGCACCGTCGGACTGCAGGAATGCATCCGGCGAGTGGTGGAAATGTCCGGCTGGAACGAGAAATTTCGAAAGCTGCCGGAAGGGCGGGGAGTCGGCCTGGCGTGCTCGTGTTATCTGACCGGAGCTGGTCTTTCGATCTACTGGAA
>JAGWRH010000421.1 GCA_028876695.1 Acidobacteriota bacterium
CGTTGATGCCGTCGCCCATGTATCCCACCACGTGGCTGCGCCGCTTGAGCGCGGAAATAATCCGCAACTTTTGCATTGGCGAGACCCGTGCGAACACGGTGACCCGCTCCGCGATGTTCCCGAGCGCCGGGTCGCTCATATCGTCCAGTTGGTCGCCGGTGATGATTTGCGGATTCTCCAAACTCACCGCGCGGCAGACGTGCCGCGCCACCAGTTCGTGATCGCCGGTGAGGATTTTCACTTGCACTCCGTCGCGCTGAAGCGCCGCGAGCGACTCGGCGGCATCCGGCTTGGGTGGATCGGAAAACGCGAGGAAACCGGCGAGAATGAGCGACGATTCATCGGCCAGCGAACATTCGGCGTGGTGCTGCAGTCTGCGATAGGCAACGCCGAGCACGCGGTAGCCCTGTGCGAACAATCCTTCGTAAGCCGCGCGGATTTGTTCCAGGCGCGCCGCATCGAGCGCGGCCACCGCGCCGCCGGCCTCATACGATTCGCACGCGGCCAGAACGCCTTCCGGAGCGCCTTTCGTGATCAGCAGCTGCTCGCCGTCAGGATGATCTTTGTGCGCCACGGCGATCGAAAGGCGCCGGCGGTTGAAATCGAACGGAATTTCATCGCGCTTCACGTAATCGTCTTGGGGTTGCGGCTGCCGCAGGATTGCCTCATCCAGCGGGCTGCGGATCCCCGACTCGAATTTGCTGTTCAAATAGCCGAGCGCCTTCGCGCGATCGGACGCGTGTCCGAACGGATCGAACGTGCCCTCCAGGCTCATCACTCCGGTCGTCAGCGTTCCGGTCTTATCCGAGCAGAAAATATCGATGCTGCCGAAATTCTGGATGGCCGGCAGGCGCTTCACAATCACTTGATCGCGCGCCATGCGCACCGCGCCGCGCGCCAGCGTAACCGACGTGATCATCGGAAGAAATTCGGGAGTCAACCCCACGGCCAGCGCCACGGCGAACACGAACGATTCAAACGCATTTTTGTGCATGGCCACGCGCACCACCAGGATGAACAGCACCAGGAAAAACACCGTTCGCGTGATCAACATGCCGAAATGCCGCAAGCCCCGCTCGAATTCCGTTTCTTCCGGCCGATCCGCGAGCCGCTCGGCGATTGCCCCAAATTGAGTGCGCGGCCCGGTGTTCACGATCCGCGCGATCGCGGTGCCGCTCACCACGGATGTCCCCAGGAAAACGCGATCGAGCGCATCGGGCGTGGCTGCCGCGGATTTCTCGCCGCGCTGCGCATGTTTTTCGGCCGGCATCGATTCGCCGGTAAGCGCCGCTTGCTGCACAAACAGGTCGCGGGAATCCAGCAGTTGCGCGTCCGCCGGAACCAGATCGCCGGCCGATAGCCGCACGATGTCGTCCGGTACGATTTCGTGGCGCTTGATTTCCTGCCATTGGCCGTCTCGCAGAACCGTGGCCGTCAGGCTCACGTGCTCTCGCAGCCGGCTGATCGCGCGCCGCGATCGATAAGTCTGCGCGAAGTTAATCGCGATACTCAGAAAGACGATGATGGCGATAATGGCCGCGCCAACGCGCTCGCCAAGGACGCCGGAGATCAGCGCGGCCACCAGCAGGATCACCACCAGCGGATTCAAAAACAAAAGCAGAATTTCGATAGCCAGCGCGCCGCGGCGAACCGGCGTTGGATCGTTTGGCCCGAAGCGGGCCAGTCTCTCGGCAGCTTCGTCGGACGTCAGCCCGGGCCACGGAGCCGCTGCGTTGCCGCTGGCCGCTGCGGAAGCCGATAGTGTGGCAGGCATGGTTCTGCCAGGGATTGTACAGCCGCACACAAATCTCCACGTGAAAAGTCGCGAAATCGGCATTGCCGCCGTTCTCGCAGCCGGCGCCCTCATCCCGTGAACGCTCCGGCGTTAAGTTGCGTCAGCCCCCGCCCGATTGCCTTTTGCTTGTGCGTCTTGCCTTTGCTTTTCCTCTCACCTCCAGCCTTCAGCATCGAACTTCCAGAGCGTGTCAGCCACGGCC
>JAGWRH010000029.1 GCA_028876695.1 Acidobacteriota bacterium
ATGCCAGCCCTGCCGCGTCAAGTTGTTTGGGCTATTGCACTCCAGGCTCCACTTATCGACGCCGCCGGCTGCGTTGGGAACGTCCAACTCGATCCAGCTATGAGGGTTAGTCCACTCAAATTCATGTATCGTGCCGACTAGCACCATTTCCTTATCGCGATCGAACATCGCGAAGGAATGGTGCGCCAGCGCGGGCGTGGCCAGCGCGAGTAGCAGCGCAGCCAATAGCGGCAATTTTGAGAACTGACTAGGAATCAATCCGTGGATGCACCGATCAGACGTGGCGGCCACCCCTTTCCGTCTTGCCATTTTCTAAATACCACAACTTCCTGCCGCGCAGCCAGAACAGTTTCTCGACGGGTGCCGACGTCGCGGATGTTTGATATGCTCAGCGAACGATCAGAAGCAAATCGTCATGGGGGTGACCGTAATGAGGATCGCTTCGAGGGCGTGGCTGGGTGCGGCGGTAATTCTGCTCGTTTTCGCTTTCGACTCTTCCATGTGCCGCGCCCAAACGCCGCCGCCGACCGACAATGCGGCGCCCACTCCGCCGCAGCGCGCGGCTGCGTACTCGGTGCTCGCGAAGTTGCCGGATTGGGCCGGTATTTGGGTTCTCGATTTTTCTGCGACGCCTCAGGGCGGTCTCGCTGATCGCGGTCCCGCAATGCGTTCTGATACTCCCGTCCTGACTTCCAAAGCTGAGGCGCAGCTCAAGATCAATGAAGTGTTGGAAGCCAAGAACGACCCCCCGCCGTCGGAGAGCGCGAATTGTCTCCCGCCGGGCATGCCTACGATCATGTTTCAACCCTACAATGTGGAATTTCTTTTCACGCCAGGACGCGTGACCATTATTCAGGAAGCGTACATGCAAGTTCGGCGGGTATACACCGACGGCCGCGGCCACCCCGCAAACCTCGATCCCACTTTCAACGGCCATTCGATCGGACATTGGGAGGGCGATACGCTGGTGATTGACACCGTCGGCCTCGGTCATCCTACTCCGCTCGGCTATCACGAACTGATGCACGGCCCCCGTCTGCACGTAATCGAACGCATCCACCTCATCGCGCCCGATAAGCTGGAAGACGACATGACTTTGATCGATCCGGACATCCTCGCCAGGCCCTGGCACGAAGTTCACACCTACACCCGTCATCGCAATTGGGACCAACTCGAATATATCTGCGAGGAAAACAACCGGAACCAGATTGAAAATGGCCAGATTAAGCCGTTCTGAAAGGAATTTGCGCGACGAATTCGATTGCAGCGCAGTTGCAGATTTCGCGGCGACCCCCTAAAGTCATTCCTAGACGCCTGAAAGCCCGCGATTGAGTCCCATTCTGTCCTCACGTCGTCTAATTTGAAGGGGGTATGCGCAGTTGGGCATGCGAATTCTTAAGTTCGCCGCTGTTGTACAGATTCTGCTGCTCGCCACCCATTGGTTCGTTTATCGGACTTGGACGTCCTTCCGCGCCGCTCCCGATCCTTTCGGAATACCGTGGCTTGCGATCATTTTCGCGGTTTTGTCGCTAACGTTCTTGAGCGCCTCGCTGCTTGCCTGGCGCTATTCGAATTTGGCTGTACGCGTGTACTACATGGTCGCCTCTGTGTGGCTGGGCTTCTTCACCTACTTCTTCTTCGCCTCGTGCCTGTCGTGGATCGTTTACGCGATCGCGCGATTGCTCGCCCCCGGCTGGTCTCCACGCCTGATCCTCTACGCCTGTTTTGCCGCTGCCTTCGCCGCCGGTCTGTGTGGGCTCATTAACTCCGCTTTCGTGCGCGTGCGCCGCGTTCCGATTAAGCTCGCGAATCTGCCTGATTCGTGGCGGGGCCGGGTCGCCGCCTTGGTCACCGATGCACATCTGGGCCACGTGCGTGGCGTGGCCTTTGCCAGGCGATTAGTGGCAAAACTGTCTCGCTTCCAGCCTGACGTCGTCTTCATCGGCGGCGATTTATATGACGGCACTGCGGCCGACGCCCGCCGTCTGGCCGAACCCTTGCGCAACATCGCCGCGCCGTTTGGCGCCTTCTTTATTACCGGCAATCACGAAGAATTTCGTCATCGCGCCGAATACATCGACGCTGTGCAGCACGCCGGCGTTCGCGTATTAAACAACGAGAAGGTCATCCTCGATGGGCTGCAACTCGTCGGCGTCCACGATCGTGATTCGGCCCTTCCCGAGCGCTTTCGCGCGATTCTGCGTGACGCGCGGCTCGACCCCGAAGCATCCAGCATTTTGCTCACTCACGCGCCCAATTTGCTGGGTATCGCTGCGGATGAAAAAATCGACCTGCAGCTCTCCGGCCACACGCACGGCGGCCAATTCTTTCCCTTCACCTGGTTCACTTCGCGAATTTATGGACCCTTCGTTCACGGCCTGAATCGTTTGGGAAATCTTCTGGTTTACACGTCGTATGGAGCAGGCACCTGGGGACCGCCATTTCGCCTCGGAACCAGCCCGGAAATTGTCCTCTTCTCATTCGAATAAGCCTCCTTCAGTAAATCTGCCTTGGCAATCGGAACATATCTGGCAAAATATCTGCCGTGTCCGACCAACCGACGAACCCAATTTTCAACAGCAATAAACTGAAACTCGGCACCTTCTGCACCAATACGGTGCCGTATATGACGTTCATTCCCGAGCGCCGCGATCCCACCTGGGAAGGCTGCGTCGCCGGCGCGCGCATCGCGGACGACGCCGGCCTCGAAGCCATCGTTCCCATCGCGCGCTGGAAAGGTTATCTCGACGAAAAGCCGGACCACTACTCGAACGTCGTGTTCGACGTGTTCACCTGGGCCGCGGGCATCGCCCAGGCCACGAAGTATTCCTCTGTTTTCGCCACTTCTCACGCTCCCAACATGCATCCAGTGCTTGTCGCCAAGCAGTGCGCCACCATCGACGCCATCTCCGGCGGTCGTTGCTCGCTCAATGTTGTCGGCGGATGGAACCGCCGCGAATTCGATATGTTCGGCATCGATTTGATGGAGCACGATCAACGGTACGTCTACCTCGATGAATGGCTTCATCTGCTCCGTCGCCTCTGGACTGATCCCGGCGAATTCGACTACCAATCGAACTATTTCCGCTTAAAGCAGGCCATCTCGCGCCCGCATCCGCTGCAAAAAGGCGGCATTCCCATCATGAACGCCGCGCAATCGCCGGCGGGAATTCGCTTCTCGGCGAAAAATTCGGATATCGGCCTGATCAGTTTGCAAGGCGATACGCCCGAACAGTGGAAGCCGCAGATCGAAGATTACAAGCGCATGGCGCGCCAGGAGTTCGGCCGCGAGCTGCAACTCTGGACCAACGCGTCCGTCGTACAGGGCGACACGCAAAAGGACGCCGACGAATTCGTCCGCCGCTACACCGAGGAATATGTCGATAACGAGTGCATGGACAGCATCATGGCCACCATCAGCAGGGAAAATAATGTCCCCGCCGATTCTCCGCAGCTGGCCTTCATGCGCCGGCGCATGTCCATGGGCGCGGGTCACCCACTCGTCGGTACCGCGCAATCCATTGCTGAAGAACTGGTCCGCGTCTCCAAGGCCGGCATCGACGGGATCATCTTCACATGGGTCGATCACGTCGATGGTGTGGGGCGCTTCGTCCGAGGCGTCTTGCCGCTGCTGGAACAAGCCGGCTTGCGTAAACCGCACAAAAAGCCCGTTTGATCTCGTTCTGTCTGGCTGCGCTTGCCGCGCCGTTCCAGACGGAAAAGCTTTCATTCAAACTGCCGCCGCCCTAAAATTCCTTTCGCTCCATGTTTTCGCGATCAATACATCCGCCTCTTTCCGTTCTGGCGTCGAAGCGATGAGCCGCCGATCGTCTCTCGAAAAAATGTTCATGCCGCTCTCGGTCGCCGTCATCGGGGCTACCGATCGCGTTGGCACCGTGGCGTGCACTCTGCTTCAGAACTTGACCCACGGGAAATTCGCGGGTTCCATTTTGCCGGTGAACCCCAAGCACGCGGAAATCATGGGCCTGCGTTGTTATCCGAGCATCGCAAGCGCGCCCGGCCCGGTGGACGTCGCGGTAATCGTCACTCCCGCAGCCACGGTTCCCGGCATCGTAGACGAATGCGTCAATTCCGGAGTCGGTGCCGCCGTCGTGATTTCGGCCGGTTTCAAGGAGCGCGGCCCCGAAGGCGCTGAACTCGAGCGTCAAATCAAGGACCGCCTCCGCGGTTCAAAAATGCGCCTGATTGGCCCGAATTGCCTGGGCGTGATGAACCCTCTCGCCGCGTTCAACGCCACCTTTGCCCACGATATGGCCTTGCCGGGCAAGGTCGCTTTTCTCAGCCAAAGCGGCGCCCTCGAAACAGCGATTCTCGATTGGAGCCTCGAAGAACAGGTCGGCTTCAGCGCCATCGTATCTACCGGCTCGATGCTCGACGTCGGTTGGGGCGATCTGATCGATTATTTCGGAGACGACGCTGCCACGCAGGCGATCTTGCTCTACATCGAGTCCGTCGGTGACGCGCGCCCATTCCTGTCCGCGGCTCGCGAAGTGGCGCTGCGGAAACCAATCATCGTCATCAAAGCCGGACGCTCGGCTGCTGCCTCGCGCGCCGCCACGTCCCATACCGGCGCGCTTACAGGCAGCGACGAAGTGTTCGACGCGGCCCTGCGCCGCTGCGGCGTTCTTCGCGTCCGCAGCATCAGCGATCTTTTCTATATGGCGGAGACACTGGCGCGCCAGCCGCGCCCCCGCGGCCCCAAGCTCACCATTCTGACCAACGCCGGCGGCCCGGGCGTGCTTGCCACGGACGCTCTCATCGCAAATGGCGGTGAACTCGCCGTGCTTTCGGACGCGTCCGTCGAAGCCCTCAGCGAATTTCTGTCGCCGTATTGGAGCCACGGCAATCCCATCGACATACTTGGGGACGCGGGTCCGGAAGAATATGGCCGCGCGCTGGAAATCGCCATGCGCGACCCGCAAACGGATGGCCTGCTCGCGATCCTCGCACCCCAGGGGATGAGCGATCCCGCGAAGGTCGCTGAAAAAATGCGCCCCTTCGCGCGCGGCTCCGGCAAGCCGGTCGTCGCCAGCTGGATGGGCGGAAGACTGATGGCCGAAGGCGTGGAAACCCTGAACGACGCCGGAATTCCCACTTTCTCCTACGCCGATACCGCTGCGCGGGCTTTCTGCTACATGTGGCGCTACAGCTACAATCTGCGCGCGCTTTACGAAACGCCCAGCCTCGCCGAAGCACCCGAGGAGGCGGTGAATTCCGCCGCCAATGTCACCGAGACTCTAAACCGCATTCTTCGCACCGGCCGAACCGTTCTGACCGAAGTGGAATCGAAGCAGGTGCTGAAGCAGTATGGCATTCCTGTCGTTGACACGCGATTCGCGAATTCTCTCGAAGATGCTGCGCGGATTGCGAAAGAGCTCGGATTTCCCGCCGTGCTGAAAGTCTATTCCAAAACGATCACCCATAAGACCGACGTCGGCGGCGTAAAGCTGAATTTGCCCGACGAGTCAGCCGTTCGGCGGGCATTTGCGGAGATCGAAGCCGCTGTGAAAGAACTGGCCGGCGCGGATCAATTTCAAGGCGTAACGGTTCAGCCCATGATCCGCGGCGATGGGTACGAGCTCATCATCGGCAGCAGCATCGATCCGCAGTTTGGTCCCGTAATTCTCTTCGGATCGGGCGGACAGTTGGTGGAAGTGTATGCCGATCGTGCGCTAGCCTTGCCTCCGCTCAATACGACTCTGGCCCAGCGCCTCATCGAGCAAACGAAGATTTATCGTGCATTGCAGGGCGTGCGCGGTCGCCCTCCCGTGGATCTCGAAAGTCTGCGGTTGATTTTGGTCCGCTTCGGGAAACTGCTGGCTGAACAGCCGCGCATCGGAGAAATCGATATGAATCCGCTTCTCGCAGGACCCGATCGCATCGTCGCCCTGGATGCGCGGATCATTCTACATGGCTCCGAAATCAAGCATGAAAATCTGCCACGCCTGGCTATTCGCCCTTATCCGCTGCAATACGTCGGCCTCTGGAAGATGAACGATGGCGCGCAAATCACCATTCGCCCCATCCGTCCTGAGGACGAGCCGCTGATGGCCAAGTTTCATGGCACGCTTTCCGATCGCAGCGTATATCTCCGTTACTTCCATATGGAGCGCCTCGGTTCGCGCGTGTCCCACGAGCGGCTGATTCAACGCTGCTTTATCGACTATGACCGCGAACTCGCTTTGGTGGCCGATCTGGAAAGTCCGCAAACGCACGAACACGAAATTCTCGGAGCGGGCAGGCTAACGAAATTGCGAGGAGAGGAAGAAGCTGAGATCGGCGTTTTAATCAGTGATCCGTATCAGGGCCAAGGGCTGGGTACGGAGCTCGTTCGCAGGTTGATCGCGGCGGCCCATGATGAAAAGCTGCAGCGTATCATCGCCCACATTTTGCCGGAAAACGCTGGGATGCGGTCGCTTGCGGACCGTTTCGGTTTTCGTGTTCGCCCCACGGAATTCCCGGGCACAGTCGTGGCCGTGCTCGAACTGTAGTCGAGTTCCGGGGCCGCGGTGGATTCTCGCTGAACTCTTGTTTGAACAAGTCAGGCGGCCACGCCGTGAGTTGGTGTACGACGCCCATACGGGCGCGGCAGCATGACCACGCCTTTGCCAGTCCTGTATTCGAGGAAGTACCGGCTGGCACATTCACCGCACAGCCAGAAGTGCCTGATTTCCCCTTCAGCCTCGATGTCGCCCTGCTGAGGCGCCCGGAGCAGCTGTCCTTGCCGGTAATCAAATTGCGACGCGCATTGCGGGTTTACGCATCTCGGAAACAAAGCTTTCCTCCCTCAGCCGGATTCTCTGATGCAATAACGCCCCTTTTATGTTTAACACGGTCCATGAAAGGTGTCCGTGACAACCGTCACAGCTTATTGTGACGCCTCTCCTACAGGCTCTTAGATGCGCACCTTACGCTTTGAGTAGCGAGAGAAATTAACTCGCGACGCGTCTTGGTTGCAGCCGAACTTTGGAGCGCCGTATGAATTTGAGCGACCTCGATTCACTCGCCCAGGTTTCACATCCAATTCTCAGCCTTTACTTGGAAGGCCGCTCCAAGCGATCCGCCGGCGGCCGCGCCGCTTTGAACTCTCGTCCATGGCTCAAGAAGCAAGCGAAACTGCTGGCCGCCGGAATGAACGCGACCGAGCGGAAGGCGTTCCAAGCACAATTCGACCGTGCCGAAACGTTTCTTAAGAGTTCACCCGTAAACACGCCGTTGGCGATATTCGCGACGGAAGGCAAATGGATATGTTTGCATCTGCCGTCGCCCGCATCGAATGAACTGCAATGGGGCACCCCGGCCCTCACCCAAATCCGGCGGATTGCCGAGGAGCAACAGAGACTGTGCATTATCGCGGTCGATCGCGCCGGCGCGCGTTTTTTCCATTACGAGCTCGGTGAACTTGCGGAACTTTCAGCAATGAAGTTCGAAATCGATGTATCGCAGTGGAAGCGCCGGGAACACGGGCATATGGCTCGCCGCAACACCAAGATGCCGCATGGGCCGTTGCGCGACGCGTTCAAACGGCGCATGGACGAACAATACAAGCACTTCTTCCGGCACATAGCCGAGCGCATCAAGTTCGTATGCGCCAGCGAACATTCTGCGGCCGTTTTGCTGGTCGGACCCGAGCGCATGACCAAGCCTATCGAATCGGCGCTGCCGCGGGAAGTCCGCGACCGCGCTGTCCTGATTCCCGAGGATCTTGCCCGAATCGCGTCCGCCAAACTGCAAGCGAAACTTCTCCCCAAAATCGCTGAATGGATGCGGCGATTTTCGGAAGAGCGAGCTGCACGCTTGCTCGAAAGCACGCGCGGATCGGTGGTCGGGTTCGATGAAACGCTGGCAAAGCTGCAAAATGGCCGCATCGGAACCCTCCTCCTGGTGCGGGGTCTCGATGCACCGCTTCGGCAGTGCATCAACTGCGGCGAGATCAATCGCTCGGCGGATCCGGTCTGCGCAACGTGCCGAGGGCCCCGGCGCAAAGTGATGCTCAGTGAGGTGCTCGAAGATTTAGCAAAGCGCCACCACACCCGGATCGAGATTCTGGATCCAGATGCGGCCAGGAAGCTGGCGCAAGCTGGAGGAATGGGAGGCTGGCTCCGTCAACCAACGCTGGTGGGGCGCGCTAGAAGCAGCTAGCGTGAGTTTCGTCCATTCGGCGGCATGGGCCGATTACCCTTCGGCGGGTCGCCTTGCGAGTGGAAATTCCACGGCGGTCCGCCGGAAAGGCAGGTGACTATGGCAACGAAAAAAGCGGAGGCAAGAAAACGGATCAAGGCTGCGAAACCTCGCCGCCGCTCCGCTCGGCGTCGTGCCCAGAAACCTTCGCTGGAATTGACCAACTATCTGCTGGAATCTCATCCGGAATTTGGGAAGTGACGCTGCAAACAACTTTGCTTCCGCGGCCGTGTCTAATCAACTAGCTGTATTGGCAAAACGTGTCGCGGTAAGGCAAAATGGAATGGTGTGGCGCTTGGAAGGTTGGATCTCGGTGAGGTCGAGAGTCGAGCGATGTACGGACGAAATCGTAGTCCACAAGGAGGCTGTATCTTGAACACGGGACAGATGATGTTGGGCGGCAATTCGAGCGCGAGCACGGTAGTTCTCCGGCGAGCCGTACGTTTGGGAATCGTAATCATTTCGGCATGCGCAATAATGCTTTTCGCGATCGCCGGATCGGCCTCCGCGGCCAGCGGCGCAGATACGGGCGAGTCTCTCTTTAAGGCCAATTGCACGGTCTGCCACGGAGACGATGGACACGGGACGGCGACCGGGAAAGCGTTGAACGCCCCGGACCTGAGTTCGGCGGCGGCGCAAAAACTCACCGACGCGCAAATCCAGTCTCAGATCGAGAACGGTAAAAACAACATGCCGCCGTTCAAATCCACGCTGAACGCCAGCCAGATCAAGTTGCTCGTAACCTACGTGCG
>JAGWRH010000422.1 GCA_028876695.1 Acidobacteriota bacterium
ACCGAGTCTATCCACAGCATCGCGTGGTAGTCGTTTGCAGTGTCGGCCTTCGGAAGCAGGGGGATGCAGAGGATATCTACAGGCAACTGGAATCCGTGGCCCAAACGGGCCGCCTCGCCGAACAACTGGCGGCGGTCCTCAGGAAACTCCTGCCTTCCAAGACGTAGGATGTGAGTACTTCTCGACTTCCTGCTTGAACGATGCTCTGAAGGTTTTCAAGTCTGATCTCAAAAATCGGATGTTGTGCCCCATCACACGGACTCGGGATGGCGGATCAAGTACGTCAGGCCGTCGAGAAGGTGAATCAGGCTTTGTCCGGAGGACGCACCGCATTACATTTTCCCTACAGCCAGCGTGCCGTGAGTGAGGATCTCGCGACAGCGGCTTCTAACTAACTCACAGGAAGGGAGAAGTTGGCTCCCCGGGCAGGACTCGAACCTGCAACATTTCGGTTAACAGCCGAACGCTCTACCATTGAGCTACCGGGGAAGCGCGGTGACGGGTTCATTTGCAAAAAAGTGTAGTCGACGCCACCAGCGGAGTCAACGCGCCATCGAATCCCGAAGCAGTACCAGCAGCCGCGTGCCGCAGGGAAACCGCACTCGAAGGGATTGCCGGATTAGCAGGAAGGAGCTATTGCACCTGTTGCGATGCCGCGTCGTGCCCGATCAGGTTGTCGAAGATCGCCAGCACGTGTCTTCGGTAGCGCACCACGCGTTCGAGCACCGGCTTTAGACGCGGCTCGTGCTGCGTCTCGCGGTCCCATTTGGCGAGCACCACCGCGGGAACTTCAATGTCCTTGCGCAGCTGCTCCGCCGGGTATCCGCGCAGGAAAAGACCGTAGAAAAACGCCGCTTCCCGCTGCGGAAATTGGAATTCCTGCAGCGTCTCGTCGATCGGATTGGATGCGGTGGCCATGGTCGAAAGCGCAGTTTACAGATTTCGAAGCCGCCGTCAAGAGCCTCACTCCGAAATGCCGATAAACGATTGCACACGAATGTCTTTCCAGCCTCCCATGTTTCCGGCCGAACGGTTGCACTTTCGCTCACCTTCGCGATTTCGCCCGCTATTTTTCTTCCGCATTTCAAGCTACGCTACGCGCAAGGGGTGACGCACGTGCGCGGGGGAGCGATTTATCTCGCAGTTTTACTTTTTGCGCTGCCAGCTTCAGGCGCTGGGGCGCGCCAGAACCATCGTCCCGCTGCTGCGCAGCCAGCCGGTGATTTCGAGCGCGACGCCGAGCTTTATCCCGAAGCGCTTCTTGCTGCCAGCCAGCTGATGTCCGTTTCGAGCATCGACGCCAATCCGCACGTGTACACCACCGTGCCGCGGTCCGCCGCGTCTGGCGACGCCCACCGCGCGCAGGAAATTCTCGAAATCCTCCGCAGGTCCATGGACAAGTACAAGAACTACCGCACCGCCATCGCCGATGGTTTCGACCCGTTCATGCCCAAGACCGGGCAGAAATTCTACTGGTTCATCAGCTCCCGCAATGCGTACGCCTCGGCATTCGAATTCAATCCCGGGCACCCCACTGCGATGCTCTACAAGAAATCCAACGGAACGTACGAACTCGTGGGTGCCGTCTTCACCGCGCCGAAAACGGCCACAGAGTCGCAATTGAACGATCGCATTCCGCTCAGCGTCGCTCGCTGGCACGAACACGTGAATCTTTGCGTCGCCCCGAAGCGCGAGTCCAGCCAGACTTCGGATTTCCGAAGATTCGGCCTCGGCGGCTCCATCGTCACGCAAGGGGATTGCGCCGCGGCCGGTGGGCGATGGGTCTCGCAGGTCCTCGGCTGGATGGTGACGATATTCCCGTTCGGATCCAACTCAGGTACGATCTGGCCCCAGTAAAATCTCTTTTCGCGTCAACTACGTTACGCTGCTCACCACATGGGCGGCCGTTGCCATTCTCGTGGCAGAACATCGCTTCTTCCCCGGCCGCTGAACCGCGCGGACCGGCGGCGCAAAAAAAGCGCGCCCATTCCGCCGGAGTGGGCGCGCCGAAGCCGCTCTTGCTGTTTCGTAACTTCGTGGTGCGACGAATTTCCTACTTCTTCGCCAGCGCGTAATTCTCCGCCACCTGCGCCCAGTTGATCGTGTTCCACCACGATTCGATGTATTCCGGCCGCCGGTTCTGATATTTCAGGTAGTACGCGTGCTCCCACACATCCAGCCCGAAAAATGCCCTCCCGCCGTCTATGATCGGGTTGTCCTGATTCGCCGTCGACTCGATCGCCAGCTTTCCGTCGCGAAATAGCAACCACGCCCAGCCGGACCCGAATCGGGTCGTCGCGGCCTGATTGAATTTCGTTTTGAACTCGCTGAAGCTCCCAAACGCGCTGTTGATGGCGCTGGAAAGTTCGCCGGTCGGCTCGCCTCCGCCGCCTTTTTTCATGATCTTCCAGAACATCGAATGGTTCATATGCCCGCCGCCGTTATTGCGTACGGCGGTGCGGATGTTCTCGGGCACTTTGTTGATCTGCGCGAGCAATTGCTCCACCGAGAGCTTTTGCAGATCGGCATTTCCTTCGATCGCCTTGTTCAGGTTGGTAACATAAGCGCCGTGATGTTTATCGTGATGAATCTCCATCGTCTTCGCGTCGATGTATGGCTCCAGAGCGTCGAACGAGTACGGCAGTGGCGGCAGCGTGTGGCTCATTTGTGGAGCGGCTCCTTGTGCGGAAGTTCCCGTCGATGTCATGAGAATCTACCTCCTACTGTATTACACTCCCCTGACCCCCATCGCGCGCGATTCCGCGCGTCACGGGGTGACCGAAGTGCATTATACGCCCGGGCCGGGAATGGGCAGCAACCGCATAAAATTTCAATTTGCGCTCCGGTTGTGAACGCAAGAGACCCGGTTGCTGACGAACTGGATACCGAGCGCGCGCTCGTGTTCCGCGCCACGGAGTGAAGGAGGATTGCATGCCGGCCGTCGACCACGTCGAAAAGCATTTCACCGCCAGCGCTTCCGTTCGCGACATCGTCATCGGCATGTCCGACGGTTTGACCGTGCCGTTCGCGCTCGCCGCCGGACTCACCAGCGCGGCCGCGGCGCTTGCCCGCGGCACCGGCATCATCGTGACCGCGGGGCTCGCTGAAATTGCGGCGGGATCGATTGCCATGGGCCTCGGCGGCTATCTGGCGGCGAAAACGGACTCCGAGCACTACGCATCCGAACTCGATCGCGAATACCGCGAAACGGTCGAACTGCCGGAGGTTGAAGTGGAGGAAGTCGCCAAAGTGTTTCGCGATTACGGGCTCACCGAAGCGCAAATGAAGCCGGTGGTGGACGCGATCACCGGCAATCAGAAGCGCTGGGTCGATTTCATGATGCGCTTCGAGCTCGGCCTCGAAGAGCCCGATCCGTCGCGCGCCGGCCGCAGCGCAGCCACCATCGCCGTGTCGTACGTCGTCGGCGGACTGGTGCCGCTTGCTCCCTACATCCTGATGAACGAAGTTCTGCCCGCGCTGTGGATATCGGTCGCCGTCACGTTGCTGGCTTTGTTCGTGTTCGGCTCGATCAAAGGTTACTTCACCGGCGTGAACCCGTTCCGCAGCGGGTTGCAAACCGTCCTGGTCGGGGGCTTGGCCGCGGCCGCCGCCTTTTTCATCGCCCGATTGGTCGTGTAGCAACTCGGGTTAGCTCGTGCCGCAGGCGCGCGATCGGGTGGTGAATCGGCATCTCTGCCCGGCGATTCGCGGGCGGTCGCCAGCATCGCTGAACCCCGCCCTGCATCTATAATCAAAGAGCGGGCGTGCAGCGATTCGCTGCGGAGTTGGCGGGTCCGTCCCGCG
>JAGWRH010000423.1 GCA_028876695.1 Acidobacteriota bacterium
AATCTCGAGACCAAGGCCGATCCAACGCACCTGCCGGTTTATCTTACCAACGACGTGCTTCTCTACGAGGGCCACAACGTCCTGAATTGCTGTGTGATCGGCTATCACGGCACGAAAGCCGTTGGAAACGGCGCGGGAAGCACGAACTCCAACGGTAATGCAGTCGTCCAAACCTTCGCCTGGGCCTCATGGGTTCAGCCGGGACTGTACTCCCGTCCCAATGGCGGCACGCTCTGGGCGCTGCAGGATATTCATGCGCTAAGCCATGAAATTTCCGAATGGGCCGACGATCCATTCGTCAACAACACCGTCGAACCATGGCTTACGCCCACTGCTCCGCAGTACGGCTGTACCGCCCTTCTCGAAACTGGCGACCCCGTGGTCGGCATCGGCTTCGCCAAGGGCGCGAACGCGTACGAGCAGGGTCCGAATCCCAACGGCACGCAGAGCGCGGATGGCTACTACCATCCCGAGGATGAAGTTTTCCTCCCGTGGTTCATGCGCCTCGCCCCCAACGGCGTTTCCGAAGCGACGCAGTCCGCTTCGGCAACCGTTGGTCGCTTTACGTTGCTTGGCGACCTCAACCCGTTCGCCGGCTTCCGTGCGCCGGCCACCGGCTGCAATTAATCTCGCACGAAGGCAGGGGCCCGGTCGCTCCGGGCTCCTGCGTCGTTCCTGTTTGCGTTCCGTTTTGCCGCGATAGGCTGCCTGCGATCGCCCTGCGCTGGCAACTCACTCGGAGTGGCGTCGGTGCTTGGCGCAGTGCTGCTTCGATGGTATGTTTTGGACTCCCGCCCGGCTTTTCTCGATTCGTCTCGAACGGGGTGGCTGAATTCCCGACGTTATAATGGTCCGTATGTCGCGCCGTGATGCTCCGTCTCGGAAAGCGCTGGCGCTTGCGCTAGCCATCGCTCTCTCGCCGGTCTGGCCGGCTGAAGCCGCCGCGTACTCCGTTCTCGCCCACGAAGCGATTATCGATAGCGCCTGGAGCGCCACCATTCGTCCTTTGCTCTTAAAGCGCTTTCCCAACGCCACGCCCGAGCAGCTCAAGGAAGCGTATGGTTATGCCTATGGCGGCGCGATCATCCAGGACCTGGGCTATTACCCTCACGGCAATCGTCTGTTCAGCGATTTGACCCACTATGTTCGCAGCGGCGATTTCATCGCCGCGTTGATCCGCGATTCGAATGACGTCGATGGTTACGCCTTCGCCTTAGGCGCGCTATCGCACTACGTCGCGGACACGGAAGGCCATTCGCTCGGCACGAATCGGGCCGAGCCTCTGCTGTATCCGCGGCTCGGCAAAAAATTTGGCAACTGGATCACCTACGAGCAGGATCCCCTGGCCCACGTAAAAACGGAGTTCGGATTCGACGTGCTTGAGGTGGCGCAGGGCCGCTATGCCCCGCAGAGTTATCATGATTTCATCGGCTTCGGCGTTTCCGTTCCGCTGCTCGAGCAAGCCTTTCAAGAAACCTACGGCCTCGATCTCAATTCCGTGCTCACTGACGAAAATGAAGTGCTCGGATCGTACCGTCACGATATCAGCCAGCTGATCCCGAGAGCGACGCGCATCGCCTGGAGCCTGAATAAAGATCAGATCGAAAAAGATCGGCCGAGCATGACCAGGAGGAAATTCGTCTACAACATCTCGCGCTCCAGTTATCGTCGCGATTGGGGCACGGATTACAAGGCCCCGGGCCTGGGCGATCGGTTTCTCGCTTTTTTGGTCCGCATCCTGCCGAAAATTGGGCCATTAAAAGTTCTCCAGCTGAAGACGCCCACCCCGGATACGGAGCGAATGTTTGAAGCGAGCTTCAACGCCAGCCTGGCGCGCTATCGACAACTGCTCGAAGCGGCGGGCGCCGGCAATTTCTCTCTGCCGAATGACAACCTCGACACCGGCAAAGCCTCCGCCCCCGGACAATACAAGCTCAACGACAAGACCTACGCGCAATTGCTCGACGTCCTGGCCGGGCAAGATTTTCGCGGCGTGTCGCCGGACCTCCGCGCGAGCCTGCTGAAATATTTCGCCGATCCGGATGCGCACTATGCCGAGCGCACAAATCGCAAGGAATGGGCGCGGATTCAAACCGAGTTGGAAGAATTAAAAAGACTCACGCCGCCGCAGCCCGGGCCGCCTCATCCCGTGCCTGCCGCGGCCAATACCTCGGCAGTGATGGACGGCGATGCCTACTGAGCTTCCGCCCTCCGCTGCGTATCATCGGACCCTTCGCGTCGCGCGATCGGCGCGAAAATCGACTTGCACTCCCAGGAGCAACGCATGAGACCACTTTCATGGGCCGGAGTCGCTTTTATCGTGATCGGCGCTCTGGCGCTGGCTTTCCAGGGATTCAATTACCACAGTAAGAAAGATGTCGCCGATCTCGGCGATTTTCACGTGACCGCCACCGAACAGAAGCGGGTCGAAATTTCTCCCGTGATCGGCGGATTGATCGTTCTCGGCGGAATCGTCCTCGTCGTCGCCGGATCGCGAAGAAAAGAATAGACTCTCCCGCTATTGTTGCTTGGCGCGCGATCGCCGCTCCGCGCATTCCGCCGTGCCCGGTTGTGATCGCATCGGGAATCGCATAGGATTCGTCCGCAAGTGATTTTCAGTTTCGTCTATTTCAAGGGGGTTTCATGGCATCCAAGCCGCGAAAGGTATCCGCACGCGACATCATCGGCGATCTGGCGCCGAAATTCACCGACTTGACCGACCGTGTTCTCTTCGAGGATGTCTGGGAGCGGCCCGCGTTGCACAAGCGCGACCGCAGCCTGA
>JAGWRH010000424.1 GCA_028876695.1 Acidobacteriota bacterium
GGAAAAGGAGGTTGTGATCGGAGGATAGCGATTCGATGGCCCGCAAAAATCTTGAAGCTGATGCCGCGGGAAAATTCTCTTTTGTTTCGCTTCGAGTCGCCTGGGCTAATCGATACACACAATCGATTAGAGACACACGTAAGTTATAGAAAACAAACGATCAGCCGCAGTGCTAACCGATACATCGCGGTGCACAAATTTGGGAGTTTTTTTCGCGCTCAGCGCGGACCAGATCGGCCATCGAGCTTGCAGAATTTGAGTGTCCGGCCTGTTAGCGAACGGAGATTAGTGCTCGGATTCCGGCAGCGCGCCAACCGTCTCGTCGGGCACGTCGCCCGACCGTCCTTTGACGCGATCGTACACACTGTACTGGCAGGTCGAGCCGATGGCCAGATTGTAGTAGGTAGGCACGCCGAGCGCGGTGCGCAGCTCGTCATCGAATTGCCGCAGGTCGCTCAGTTGAGTCACGCGGATGGGCACCTTCTTGCCGTCATGCGTGAGGAGAAATTTCTGATATCCGGCATCCCAGAGGTGCGTAAACTGGCCTTGGTGCATCACGGACGGGATGATCGTCATCTGAAACTTTCCGTTGGGCAGCTTGCGCAATTCGGCTCCGCAATTGTATTTCTCGATGCGCACCACCCCGCCGGAACTGCGCACCAGGAAGCCCTTCGAGGAAAGTGCCTCGATCTGGGGCTGCTCGAAAAGCTTGTTGACGTACCACATAGCAGTTCAGGATATGGACACCCGGCAGGTGCTGTAAAGGAAAATCTGGAGCGCCGGGGGCCTTCGGGTCATCCAAAGTACCTTGGGGCTAAGGCCGAGGCCGCTCGCAGCCCGCAAAATTTGATAAAATCTGTCGATTGGCCCTTATGCAGTTCCATGTCGCGGGCCGGACGTTTAGGCTAACGGGCGTTTAGCGCGGAAGGCAACACCCGCTGGCGGATGGAATCGAAACCGGGAGAGATAAAGAGAGCGCGTGCCACCTACAGGGAAACCAGCCATGACCCCCACAACGGCAGCTGCACCGATAGCGAGCGCGGCGGGACAGAGCATTCTCGAAAGTATCGGGAATACGCCTCTCGTGCAGCTTCGCCGCATCGGCGCCGGCTTCTCGAACGTCACATTCTGCGCCAAAGCAGAATGGATGAATCCCGGCGGCTCGGTGAAGGACCGCGCCGCGTGCTCGATGATTCGCGACGGCGAAAAGCAGGGCAAGCTGGCCCCCGGCAAGATCATCCTGGACGCCACCAGCGGCAACACCGGGATCGCCTACGCCATGATCGGCGCCGCGCTCGGATACCAGGTGAAGTTGTGCCTTCCCACCAGCGCTTCGCCGGAGCGCAAGCAGATTTTGAAAGCGTATGGAGTGGACATCGTCTATACGCCGGGCGATGAAGGCACCGATGGCGCGATTCGGCGCGTGCGCGAAATTTATCGGTCCGATCCCGACAAGTACTTTTACCCGGACCAGTATGGCAATCCGGCGAACCCGTCGGCGCATTACTTGACCACCGCGCCGGAGATTTTTCAGCAAACCCATGGTCAGGTTACCCATTTCGTGGCGGGCCTCGGTACTTCAGGAACTTTCGTGGGCACGTCGCGGCGCTTGAAGGAATTGAATCCGAAAATCCGGTGCGTCAGTTTTCAGCCGGATTCCCCGTTTCACGGCCTCGAGGGGCTGAAGCACATGGAGACGGCAATCGTCCCGCCGATTTACGACAAAAGCCTTGCGGACGAAGACCTCGCCATCCATACCGAAGACGCGCAGGAAATGGCTCGGCGGCTGGCGCGCGAAGAAGGGCTCCTTGTTGGCGTCAGCGCGGGCGGGGCGCTTTGCGCCAGCCTGAAAGTGGCGCGACGCGTGCCGAAAGGCCAGCGCGCCATAATCGTCTGCATCTTTCCGGACGCGGGCGAAAAATACTTGAGCGAACGATTTTGGAGCGAAGCGGAATGAGCGCGCCCTTGCGAATGGCCGAAGAAACCGCGCGGCGGATTCGCGCGCATGGCGTGGAGACGTATCCACACGAATGCTGCGGCGCGATGCTCGGTCGCGATGGCGAATTCGAGCGCGAAGTGATCGATCTGCTGCCGCTGGCGAACCGCCGCGATGATTCCCCGAGGAATCGCTTTGAGGTCACCCCGGACGATGTGCGGCTGGCGGAAAAAACGGCGCGCGAGAAGCGTCTGGAGCTGATTGGATGGTATCATTCGCACCCGGATGCGCCGGCGCGCCCGAGCGACTTCGACCGCAATCATGCTTGGCCCTGGTACAGCTACGTGATCGTCAGCATTCAAAAGGGCGAGCCGAAGGATATGACCTCCTGGCGTTTGCAGGATGATCGCCAGGGATACGATCCCGAAGCGATCGAAGCGGCGAAGGAGCGGGCGGGCGTCTAATATCCAATGGAACGCCACAAATACTTCCGGCGAAGTTCCGCGGCTAAGTCCCGTTTCGCATTCCGGTGGCGCTGTCGCGGCTAGCGCCCGCGACCACATAGATTCAAGAGCGACATTCGCAGGGCTCCGAAGCGACTCCATGAGTTTGCTTTGCCGGGGTCCCCAAGCGCCTCGCGATTGGGAGTGGCTGCGGCCACGAATTCATCGCAAAATAAGGAGGGGAGGATGGCGGTCAAGGTAATCATTCCCACGCCGCTGCGGGCCTATGCCGGCAAGCAGGAAAGCATCGAGGTACAGGCGGCAACGGTGGGCGAAGCGCTTTCGGGTTTGACGAGCAAGTTTGGAGATTTGAAGAAGCATCTTTTCACGGACGAAGGCAAGCTGCGCAGCTTCGTGAACGTGTACGTGAACGACGAAGACATTCGCTACCTGCAGAAGGACCAAACGCAGGTGCGCGAGGGCGACACGATCAGCATCGTGCCTTCCATTGCCGGCGGCTCTTGAGCGGATTGCGCCGCGGCCGACACAAGCCTCTATCAGAGGGAGATTCGCGATGCCTACGAAAACAAAAACTGTGACCGCCAGCGGAGCGGAAAATGCCGCGTCGCTTTCCAAGGAGGAAGTGCTGCGCTACAGCCGCCACCTGATCATGCCCGAGGTGGGCATGGAGGGCCAGCTCAAACTGAAGCAGGCGAAGGTGATGTGCATCGGCGCAGGTGGATTGGGCGCGCCGCTCGGATTGTATCTAGCCGCCGCGGGAGTTGGCCGCATCGGTTTGATCGATTTCGACGCGGTGGACTTCACGAATTTGCAGCGTCAGGTGCTTTTTGGAACCAGCGATGTGGGCCAGCCGAAAATCAGCGCGGCTGCGGACCGCCTTCGCAACCTGAATCCGGAAATCCAGATCGACACGTTCGAAGCGCATCTGACCAGCGAAAACGCCCTCGATATTTTGAAGGACTACGACATCGTGGTCGATGGCACCGATAATTTTCCCACGCGTTATCTCGTGAACGACGCCTGCGTTCTGCTCGGCAAGCCGAACGTGTACGGTTCGATTTTCCGTTTTGAAGGGCAAGTGACGGTCTTCGGATATCCGGGCGGGCCGTGCTACCGCTGCTTGTACCCGGAACCGCCTCCGCCGGGCTTGGTGCCGTCCTGCGCCGAAGGCGGAGTGCTGGGCGTGCTGCCGGGAATCGTCGGCACGATTCAGGCCTGCGAAACGCTGAAGCTCATCATCGGAAAGGGCGAACCGCTCATCGGGCGGTTGCTGCTCTTTGACGCCTTGGGAATGAAATTCCGCGAGCTGAAGTTGCGAAAAAATCCGGAATGCCCCGTTTGCGGCGAGCATCGCACCATCACCAAACTGATCGACTACGCCGAATTTTGCGGCATCCGCGGCGAGGAGGCGCCGAGCACCGTGACCAATATTCCCGAAATGACTCCGACCGAACTGAAAACGCGGCTGGACCGCGGCGATGATCTGTTCATCCTGGACGTCCGCGAACCGCACGAATATCAGATCTGCAATCTGCAGGGTCATTTGATTCCGCTGGGCGAGCTTTCGCGGCGCGTCCACGAACTCGATAGCTCGCGGGAAATTGTGGCCCACTGCCGAAGCGGCAAGCGCTCCGCGGAAGCCGTAGATTTTCTGCGCAAGGCGGGCTTTCGCAAAGTCTGGAATTTGAAGGGCGGCATCCTGGCGTGGTCGGATGATGTCGATCCGTCGGTGCCGAAATACTAAGACCGCGGGCCGGCGGCGGAAAGCCGCCGCACGGCCCAAAAAATCGAAACGCATTCGAGGAGGATTGGAATGGCAACAACGCGCATCGAAGTTCGCAGCGATGGCTCGATCAAGGTTGAAGGCGATTTTGAAATCGTCGATCAGAATGGAAAGCCCTTTGGCCTGAACGGCCGCACCAGAATCGCCCTGTGCCGCTGCGGATATTCGGAAACCAAGCCATTTTGCGATGGTTCGCATCGGAAGCACGGATTCCAGAGCACCATCGAAGCCTACGATCTTCCTCCGGTGCCGACGAAGGCCTAACCATCAGGTAACGGTCGAATCGTAGTGTAACGTTTCTACACTCGCCACCCCGCCCTGAAACGTCTAATCGGCTCCGGGCGGCGAGGCCCGCCGCCAGCTATTTACCTGATAATTCAGACGCTTACCATCGAGAGCCGGGATGTGTCGATTCGGCTCGTTAATTGCTGCTGATACCAAGGGGTACGTGTAACCATTGGGGGAAGTGTGAATTCTTCGGGCCAAGCCTTGCGCCGTTTTCCTTACCGCGCCGTCATCGCCGCATCCATTGCGGTCGTCGCGTACGCCGCGCTTTTGTGCGTGCTGCGAGCGTCGACCTATATGGCCGATCCACTGCTGAGCACGTATCTCGATATGGCGGGCAGCCTGATCGCGTTCACTTTTGCGGCCAACGCGATGATGCGGTTTCGCGGCACGCACGATCGCATTTCGCTGATGCTCGCCTTTGGATTCGTGCTGGCAGGCTTAATCGAAGCGGCCATGGGCATGACGTTTTATCGCAGCATGCTTGCCGGGCCGCCGCATGGAAATGAGATTTCGCTGGGGTGGTTTGCGGGACGCACGCTGCTGGGCGTGGTGCTGCTTGCCGCCCTTTTCGTGGAGAAGCGGATGCCCGTGTCGCGCGAACCGGGAAAGGAAATCGCGGCGGCGACGATGATCGTGGGCGCCGTGGCGTATCTAACCAGCGCCTTCTATTTCATGCTGCCGCGCGTGCCGAAAATTCAGCCGCACTCGTGGATGCCTCGGCCTTGGGACCTGCTGCCGGCGGCGATTTACATCGCCGCGACGATCGGCTATGGGCGCAGATTGCGCAAGGCGACCACGTGGCTGGACCGATCGCTGTTTTTGGCTGCGGGATTGAACGTGATTTGTCACATCACCATCAGCCAGTCGGAACATATGCTGGACGCCTGTTACTGGCTGGGCCACGTGCTGATGGTCATGAGTTACGTGGTTGTCCTCGGCGGCACTCTGCTCGATAACGCGCAGCTGTTCGATCAGGTGAGCCGCCTCGCGGCGTCCGATTCGCTCACGGGTCTCGCGAATCACCGCCACATGATCGAGGTGCTGGAGGGCGAAATCGAGCGCTCGAAACGGACGGGCCGAAGCTTCGCCGTGCTGCTTTTCGATTTGGACGGCTTGAAAAAAATCAACGACAAATACGGGCATCTGGTCGGCAGCCGCGCCATCAAGCGCGTGGGCGACGTGCTGAGCGGCACGTGCCGCGCCATCGATACACCGGCGCGTTACGGAGGCGACGAGTTCGCTCTCGTGCTGCCCGAATCGGGCGAGCGCGAAGCGGAACAGGCGGCCACGCGCATTTGCGACCGCCTGCAAAACGACGGCGAAGAGCCGAAGCTGGCTATCAGCATGGGGCAAGCGGTGTATCCAATGGATGGAACCACGATCGAGCAGCTGCTGGGCGCGGCCGATACGGCGCTGTATCAGATGAAAGGCATGGGTCAAAAAAAACTACGCCTTAGGCACGTAGCAGCGTGTCTTTAAGCGTTCGACCAACATGGGGGGTCGCCAATGTCGCTGGAGATGGGGGATCCGAAAGCGTTCGCGTACGCGCGCCGCGAAACGCGTATTCCGATGGAAGTGGGAGTGCAGATCAGCGGGCATTCGGCAGCGCGCGATCCGGAAACGACCTTCACTGAAAACGTCAGCGTACGGGGCGCGCGCGTGTGGAGCGCGCAGCGCTGGAAGATGAACGATCAACTGATCATCGCCACGTTGCCCGGCTCGTTCCACTCGACCGCGCGGGTCGCCTATTGCCAATCCGTGCCGGGCGCGGGATTCGCGCTGGGCCTGGAATTCATAAAGCCGGTCGGGACGTGGGTGGTCGCCGACTGCGTGGGGAATTAGCACGCATCCATCCGGCTTCCGCGCCGACACGAACGCAACGCGTTCCCGTACGATTTACTGGACAAAACCGACGTTCGGCTCCGGGCCGGGGCCCGGGCCTTCGGGCAGAGCGCCGAATTGCGCTTCATAGCGCGAGATATTTTCTTGCAAGGCGCGCAGCAGGCGCTTGGCGTGCCGAGGATTCAAAATCAGGCTGGCCACCAGCTTGCCCTGCGGGACGGTGGGAAACAAATAAATAAAGTTCAGCGTAAATTCCTCGACGTTGTGGTGAACCACGGCGAGATTCGAATACTGGCCGAGGAGTTCCTTTTCGTCGGCCTTGATCTGGACTTGCTGCTGTGTTTTGGGCGCTTCAGCCATCGCCATCTCCTGAAAGCTCGCTTCACTACGTTCGACGCGCCACTATATCAGACGATATAGCGGCCATCGATTGTTTTCCCGGCAACTGCAATACTCGCCCGGATTGACCGCTCCGGACGTTAAGCGTAGTTTAGATGTGAAGTTTAGCTCGGTTAATATGAATCGCCGCCTTTCCAAACTTTTGCAAGCCGCCCGGCCGACGACCGAGGCGGCCGCCGATTCTCCGCTGGCGAGTGATCTGGCCGGCCTGCTCACGCACGAGGATGCCGACCGAGCGCGCGACCGCTGGAAAGTGACTCGCGCGCGCGGCGCGGGGCGGCGTTCGAAAGCGCTCAGCATGTCCTGGGTGCTGTGGCTTCTGGTCGGACCGGGAGTTCTGGTTTTCCTGGGTGAAAACGACGCGCCCAGCATGCTTTCGTACTCCGCCACCGGCGCGCGATTCGGCATCGGGTTTTTTCTTCCCTTCGTCGTGATCACCTTTGCCATGGGCCTGGTAGTTCAGGAAATGACGGTGCGGCTCGGCGCCGTTACGCACCGCGGCCACGCGGAGCTGATCTTCGATCGCTTCGGAAAATTTTGGGGATTCTTCTCGCTGGGCGATCTGGTGCTCGGCAATTTTCTGACGCTGGTGACCGAGTTCATCGGCATTCGCGCCGGTCTCGGATTTTTCGGCATCCGGCCGGGAGTGGCCGTGGGAGCGAGCCTGCTCGTCGTGTTCGCCGCAATCACCACGGGGCGCTACTGGACCTGGGAGCGCATTACGCTGGGGCTCGCCGCGTTCAACGCGCTGTTCGTGCCGGCGGCGCTGTTCGCGCATCCGAACTGGCACGAAGTAACCCACGCGCTGCTCACCTGGACCCCGCTGCCGCGCGGCAATAGTATGGATATTTTGATTTTGCTGCTTGCGGATATCGGCGCGACGGTGACGCCATGGATGATTTTTTTCCAGCAGAGCGCCGTTGTGGACAAAGGGATGCAGCCGCGCGACATCCGCGCCGGGCGCGTGGACACGCTTTTGGGTGCGCTGCTGGCAACGATTTTCGGCATCGCGGCAATTCTGGCCACCGCGCCGCTCTTTCATCACGGAATCGACGCCTCGCAATTTCAAGCCGCGCAATTCGCGGAGGCGCTCGAGCCGTGGATCGGGCGCGCGGGAGCAGCACTCTTCGCGCTCGGGATTTTCGAGGCCGGTATTGTGGCGGCGATTGCCATTTCCACTTCGTCGGCGTACGCGTTTGGCGAGGTGCTGGGGACCGGGCACAGCCTGAACCGCCCTCTGCGCGACGCGTGGCCGTTTTATTCCATTTTACTGGGATCCGCCGCCGCGGCCGCCGCCCTGGTGCTCATTCCGCGGGCGCCGCTCGAGTTTATCGTGCTGATTGTCAACGTAGTGGCGGTGCTGGCGATGCCGCCGGCGCTGGCGTTCCTGATGCTGCTGGTCAACGATCGCGACGTGATGGGCGACAACGTGAACGGCCTTTGGGCCAATGTGGCGGCGATCACGGTGACGGTGCTTCTGATCGTTGCGGGCGTGGGATTCGGCGTCGCCACGGTTTTTCCCCACTGGCTGAAATTGTAACGAGAGCGCGGCCGATATGACGCAAGAGCGGGAGCATACCGATGAATCCGGCAGACGCAAGGCCCGAACGGATTGAAAACGACGCATATTCCGCGGCGCCGGGGATAGACGATCCCCAGGCCGTACTCTCCGTCCTGGAGGCGGATCAGATCGTGGCCGCGAAGCAGCGAATGCATTTTGGCCGGCGCAAACTGTCGAGAGGCGTGAGTATTCTGCTTTGGGGCATGCGCGTATACGTGGTGATTATGATGGTGCTGCTGGTGATTTCCGCGATCCGCGGTATCCATTCCGCGCCGTAACGAAGCGTCGCCGCTTCAGGTACAGCCAGTCTTGCGTTGGGAAATGCCAAGCGTTGTGGGAAAATTCCGCTTCACGGGCGATGATCGGGAACTCGGCGCGGCGGATGGACCCTCCAGAAAAAAAGCTCAGGCCAGCGGCGGTGGCGGCGCTGGTCGCGGGCCTGATCGTCGTGTTTGTGGTGATGGGTTACGCGGTGGACCGTTGGAGCGTGGTGGCGCGCGCCCGGAAACTGAAGAATCCGGTGGCGGCTACGCCCGAGGCGCTCTCAGAGGGAAAGCAGCTATACCAGCAGCACTGCCAGCGATGCCACGGCGCGAACGGCGATGGCCACGGTGAAAAAGCGCCGGAATTGTCCGTCGCGCCGGGCGATTTCACCAACACCCCCAAAATGAGCCGCGTGAGCGATGGCGAACTGTATTGGCAGATCACGTACGGCCGCCTGCCGATGCCCGCTTTCCGCGACAAGATCGACGAGCAGGGCCGCTGGGAGCTGGTGGATTACATTCGGACGTTCGCAGCCGCTCCATCGCACGCCGACGCAACGCGCGAAGGCGGCCGCTCGGAGTAACCGCTCGCAATCTTTGCGCTGGCGGGTTACTGCACCTTGGCGAGCGCGTCAGAAACTTCCTTCACGTCCGGCACGGCAGGAATATCGTAGTTTTTGAACCAGGCAACTTTCCCCTGGCGATCGATGATGGCGATGGCGCGCCCGGTGATTCCTTTGTCCGCCAGGTAGACGCCGAACTTATCTCCCACCGCGCCGCGAGGCTGAAAATCCGCGAGCAACGGATACTGGATGTGCATTTTTTCCGCGAAAGCTTTGTGCGACCAGACGCTATCGACGCTGAGGCCCAGCACCTGCGCATCGAGCTGCTCGAAGCGCTTCATGTCGTTGACGAAGCAACTGTGCTCATTGGTGCACACCGGGCTCCAATCGAGCGGATAGAAGATCAGGACGACGTTCTTCTTGCCCTTGAAATCGGAGAGCTTCACTTCCTTCTGGTTCTGATCCTTGAGGGAGAATTCCGGCGCAGTCGCTCCCACGGAAATTGCCATGCTGTTCCTCCTGAGTGGCTCGCGAGAATATTTGTGCAGAGATAAATTCGCCGCGTGCGACAACATGATAGCCGAAGGCGGCGCCACGAAGAAAGCCTTCCCGCCCCAGCGCGGAGTACCGCACCAGGGACCCCGGGCGGCGCTCCGGCGGAATCGAATGCGTTACTTGCGCGCCGGAGTGGCGCGATGCGCGGGAGCCGGAGCGGAAGGCGTGGCCGAGGAAGACGAACCCGAGACCGGATACGCGGCGTCGTACAGGTGTACGATCTCCTGGGTAATATCCGCCTGAGTCGCCGCGTACACCACCGGCGTCTGCTGCGAAGAAACATCCAGGACCAGCGTGTAACCGTGATCCTTGGCGTACTTATCGAGAACCGTCATCATTTTGCGGCCGATGCGGTTGATCGCGTCCTGCTGCGCGTCGGTGAAATCGGCCTGGGCATCCTGCTGTTTGCGCTGCAGCGTGCGCTGGTCTCGCTGACCTTCGTCCGTCAGGCGCTCCATTTCCGTTTCGCTCAGAGTCGTTTGTCCGGTCTGGAGCCGGCCCTGGACATCCTGAATCTGCTTTTGAAGCTGCTGCAGTTCGGCCTGCCGCGGGGCGAACTGCGACTGCAGTTCGGAATTGGCCTGCTTGCCTTCGGCGGTGCTGGCGATCGCCGCTTGCAGGTTGATAATTCCCACCTTGTTGGCCGCGGCGGCGCCTCCTTCCTGCGCCCAGAGGGCGGGCGTCATCGCGAGCGCAACCACAACCGGAACCACCATTCGAATCTTCATTCTCACTCCTTATTCCCTCGTGCGAAGAATTGCCGCGAATTTCGAACCTGGCCCACAACTCTCGGCGGGCGGTGAACCCCCGTAAACCGCGCCAGCGCATATCGATGCGCGGAATACCCCGGCGCGAAATGGAGGATTATAACGGCGGATCGAGAGCATGGTCAATCGGATTCGCGTCCCTTTCGAACCCGCAACTGTTTATCCTATCGATGCCGCGACTGCGCCCGAAGGTTTCTCGCCGATTCGGCCGATCATCGCGGCAGCGGGACCAGCAACAGCCGGTTGTTGTCCGGATCGACTACCGCCGCGAGGTTGAACTTCGCATCGATTGCCACTGCATTGGGCCCCAGCACGGCGGCGGAAGTCTGCGAGCCTCCCAGCGCCAGCACCGAGCGAACCTGAGGGCCGATACAGGCAGGGGCGGAAGCGCTTGGCGGGCAAACGTAGGCCATCACGGACATCGTGCGGCTCGGCCCATTCACCGTTACTAGTGTGCTCGCCTGGTAATTGTAGTCGAGCGAAGTGGGCGCGATTCCCACGGCGACGGACGTCGGCAAAAAAGTGTTTGGATCGATAATCGAGATGCTGTTCTGCAGGCTATCCGCCGTCAAGAACACCTGATTCACCGGATCGAATACCACCCCACTGGGATTTTGCAGAGCGCCAGTAATGGCTCCGACCTTCGCCTGCGTGGCGAGATTGATGATGTCCAGCGTGCTGGCCGTGGATGCGGTCGCGATGGCCGCGTAGCCCAAATACGGATCGATCGCCGCCGCCACCGGATCCTGGTCCACTTGGATGTTGCAGGCGCCGGTGGTCGCGAGCGGCGAAAGCGCCACGGTGCACAACGTGCCGGCAGTCTGCGTATTGCTGGGATTGGTGTTCGTGATCAGCGCGGTATTCGTATCGGGATTGATCGCCACTCCGTCCGGTCCGGCGCACGTGGCGCAAAGCGCAATTGTGGATGGTGTATTCGTGCCGGTCTCGTCGATCGCCGTGGCGTTGTTGCTGCCGTTGTTCGCCACCACGGCCACGCCGAGCCGAGACGCCGCCGCAACTCCATAAGGTGAGGAGCCGACCTGCACTGGCGAATACGAAAGCTGCCCCACCGGTCCGAGCGATCCCGGCGATTCCGGACCTGGCGCCACGAGCGAAACCAGCGATGCGGTGCCATCGCCGGAATTCGTGACCACGGCGAGATCGCGGTCGCTATCAATCGCTACGCCGACCGGGGTAACGCCCACCGGAATCGCCTTCACGACCGTAAAATCTTCCACGTTCGAAACGGTGTTTACCGTGGAATTCTGCACATCGATGGCATAGCGCCGCGCCGCACCGAGCAGGCTAGCCGGAATAGTTGCCGCCAGCTGGCGGCAAGCGGCCGCGCAACTGGCGGGCACGGTCACTAGCGGCTGCTGATCCAGCCGCACGATATTCGTGCCGGCCTGGAAATTTCCCGTGACGGTAAGCGTAACCGGGGAAGCCGAGGTGAACATCGTCGCCGGGCTCGTCTCCACAATTTGCATCGGATTGATTGCGCCGCCGAGCGAAACAATCGACACGCTATTCGCAGCGGAGTTGACGACCACGGCTGCGTTGAGAGTCGGATCGACCGCCACCGCCTGTGGCGACGATGAGCCGCCAACGCCCGATACCGTTTGCAGCACTGTGGCGGTGCCCAGGTTCACGACGACGGCGTTGCCCTGCTCGACGGCCAAGCCGAGGTCATCGAGCGGATTCACCGCTGCGGATCCGAAATTCGCCGCGTTGAAAGGCGCCGGACTGCAAGGGTTGCCGGTGCACGGATTCGTCACCGTCGTTTGCGAATTATCCAGCGGGCTGAAAATCGTGAGACGTCCAGCGGTCAGATTCGGATCGCTGAGCAAAACTTTGTGCGTCTCCATGTCGATGCCGATGCCTTGGACGCTGGTCGAGCCGGCAAGGCTGGCAACCACCTGCGGCGCGCGGCCCACATCCACTCCGGGCACGGCATCGCGACCCAGATCGACGACGCCGATGGTGCCCGATCCGCCCGGAGTGACCACGGCCCAGTTCAGCCGCGGGTCAACATCGATCGCCGGATGTACGCCGGTACTGAATGGCAGAACGGCGCTGCTGCCGATCGTTTGCACGACGGAAATTGCCGGCGTGCCGCTCGAGTTCTCCGAAAGATCGAGCACAGTCGCTTGATTCGACGATTGGTACGCTACCAGCGCACGGTGGACCACTGGTGTGACGCCTGGAACCGGCTGCGCCGTCACGGGATTCACGCCGACTGCATACGGCAGCGGAGGATTTGGTCCGGCGCTGATCGAGACGCTGAGCGGCGCCGTGGCGGTGCCGTTCGTCAAGTCAATCGCGGTGACGGTCTGATCGGCGTTGTTCACCACCAGCGCAACGGGATGCGGCAGTTGGTCATCCACGGCGACGCCGGTCGGCCGATTGCCGACGGTGATGGTGTTCGTCACCGAATTGCTTGCCAGGCTTACGAGGGAAACGTTGTTGCTTCCGGTATTCGCTACCATCGCGAAGCCATCGGCTTTATCGACTGCAACCGCGGTCGGATTTGTCCCCACCGCGATCGCCGCACCCGGCCCCGAAGCTATGGAGTTCGGCGTGACCGCGAGATTGATTCCAGCCATGAACGGTTCGCCCAAAGCGGGGGCAATCGCCGCATCCTGCAGCACGATGGGATACAAACCCGGCACGGCCGGCGCCGTAACCGGGACGTTGATTTGCCGGCTGCTATTCAGCGTGAAGGAAACGGGAGCGCCGTTAAATGTCGCGGTCGTCGCATTCGCAACGGCGCTCGAAAAAAATCCGCCGTTGAGCGCGACCGGCGCGTTTGCCGCGCCCGCGGAAAGATTGTCCGGCAGCTCGGAAATCAGCGCCGGCTTGGTGGCAAATAGCGTGAACGTCTGCGTCACCGGAGCCGTCAGGCTGCCGTCCGGCATCCGCACCGTCACTTGCTGCTGCCCCGCTGCGGCGAGCTGCGCTGCCGGAATCGTGGCGCGCAGCAGTGTGGTGCTCAGGAATGTGGTGGGAACGGCGGTGCCTGCTTGACCCGCTGGCCCGACGAAAACTTCTTCCGTGGTCAGGAAATTTGTCCCGGTCACGTAGATATCCTGCTGCGCCGAACCCGCCGCGGCAATCGTGGGCTCGACCGATGAAACGGTCGGCGCGGTCGCCGCGACCACGGAAACCGTGGCCGTCCCGGTCTGCGACGTATCGGCAACGACTGTCGCTTGAATGGTGACCGAAGACGTGGGCAAAGTTCCTGGAGCGGTGTACGCGCCGCTGGCCGTGATTGTCCCGAGCCCCGGACCGCCGCAGGTCAGCCCGCTCGAACCGGTCACGCTGGTGCACACCGCCCAATTCACGCCGGAATTTGCCGGCCCCTGCACCGTCGCGGTGAATTGGAACGTCTGACCGGTGCCGATCGTGGCCGTCGCCGGCGTGACTTTGACGGTGTACTGCGACCGCACCACGACCTGGAACACGCCGAACGCCGTTTTATCCACGCAGCTCGTCGCTACTGCAAGAGCGACGTTCGGTGATGGAATGGAAGCCGGTGCTGTGTAAAGCCCGTTTGGAGTGATCGTGCCGTATCCAGTGAGCGGGCTCGCAACACTGGGGAGCGTGCACTGCGCGGGGCCCGATGCCACGGTGCAGCTGGTGGGCTGCGCGCCCGCGAGGCTGGGCTTCAGGCAGATTTGCCAGTAAACCGTTGTCGCGGTGATGCCC